>JAIPJS010000024.1 GCA_021734025.1 Candidatus Neomarinimicrobiota bacterium | reverse complement strand
GAGTGGACAGACCTCTGGTGTACCAGTTGTCCCGTCAGGGGCATTGCTGGGTAGCTATGTCTGGATGGGATAAGCGCTGAAAGCATATAAGTGCGAAACCCACCCCAAGATTAGATTTCCCTCCCGATTTATCGGGACTGAAGGCTCCTTGTAGACGACAAGGTCGATAGGTCACAGGTGTAAGCTCCGCAAGGAGTTAAGCCGAGTGATACTAATGAGCCGTGAGGTTTAATCAATATTCTTTTATGAGATTAGACGGGTAGAAGTATATCAGTTACTTTCCCAAAATTATTTTTGGATTTTTCCGGTGACTATAGCAGAGGGGAAACACCTCTTCCCATTCCGAACAGAGAAGTAAAGTCCTCTTGCGCCGATGGTACTACTCCGGAGACGGAGTGGAAGAGTAGGTCGTTGCCGGGATCTCTTATTCAAAGCCCCCGTGAAGGCGGGGGCTTTTTTTATTCTACGGGGGAAAGAAAATATATTGACTTCGGATTTGATTTACCCTTATTCTGGTTGACAGCTTTTTAAGCACAACGTATATTGCGAAAATCAAATCCCGCTTATCCAACCCCAATACAAATGATGTGCATCACAGAGAGCCGGAACCAGATGATCTCACTCACATATTGTGGGTGAGAACTCCAATACTATGGACTATACAGACTATCCATCGTAAGAAAATTGTAAGGAGAATAGTGGTATGAAACGATATATCCTCTTTTTGGTAGTCCTGGTTTTTCTCCCTTTGATTAAGTCTGAGGCACAAGTTGTTGAGAATGATGTCGTCCGGGTCGAATTGATGCAGACACCGGACGAATATTCGATGATGTATGTGACGGACCTGATCAACGATCCTGCAAATGCGCCGATAATTTTTCAGATTCGACTAATACCGAAAGTCACAGACCCGGAAATCTCAATCGAGGCAGAATTTACCGCAGATGTACCGGACCTTGGATTAACGAATGAGCAGATCTTTTGGGTCGAAACAAATCCGTTTGAACTCATTGGCGATGTACTTATCAATAATCGGGACCTGGCTGAGCAATCAAATGTCGTTAGTACTTCCAATGGACCAATGGAGATTGGCGCTCGCGCTGAAAATGTGCAGTACATTCAGGGCGAACGGCAGGACGAATTGGTAAATTCCATTTTGGCAATGCCGATGGTACCGCCGGGAGTGTATACCTTTCGGTATACTATTCATACGAATCAAGGCAACGTCAGTGATGTTATTTCTATCGAATTTGCATCCCGTCCCAGTGTCCAGCTAGTAGCTCCTGCAAATGAGGCGGTAATTCAAACCACTTATCCGGTATTCCAGTGGGAGTCTTCAGGGGCCACTCGGAACTGTAACTACGGGATCCGGATTTGCGAATTTGATCCGGAAAAACATAGTTCCCTGGAGGAAGCACTTAACGATGAGTCGAATCTTCCGTTCCCGGATAATGGAGAGTATTTTGAATTAAGCAGTGCCACGTCCTTCCAGTATCCTCTCACCGGAGCAAAGGAAATTGAAGAGGGCCGCCAGTACGTTTGGCAAATCCAGAAATACTGTGAAACTACCCGTGGGATGGAAACGGTCGAGAGCGAAATTTTTAAATTTGCGGTTGGTGGTGAACAGGTTGATCCCGTGAGTCTGGCGCTGCAATCGGTTCTCGGACAGGATATGTTTGACCAATATTTTGGTGTTGGCGGCGAATTGGCAGGATATTCTGCGGACCCCGGAAATATTATGGTAGATGGTGAAGTGGTGTCGATGTCGGAATTAATGGAATTATCCACACAATTTAGCACTGGCCAACACACAATTATCAGCGTTCAGGTTCAGGAATAGCGTGTGACGATTGGCTAGGAGGGCGAATGACCATGAAAAAATATATCCCACTCATCATGTTGGTAGTGTTTTGTAGTACCTCACTCAGCGCGCAGGAAAGTATTGCTATCACGACAAAAACTACCGGTTCCATCAGTTTTAAACGGGCAAATCAGGAAGAGTTTAGTTCCGGCCTGAAAATCGGCACCCGCATCAATAACAATGATCAGATAAAGACCGGCGAAGATGGGTATGCGGTGGTTGTCTTTCTGGATGACAAATCCCAGCTGAAGGTGCAACCGAATTCAGTCGTTCAAATTGAAGGGGCCTCCGCTGAAGATCAGGAAGGTATTAGCAAACGTATTAATGTTGATACCGGTAAACTAAAGGCCGAAGTTGCTGAACAGCGACGTGGCGACTTTGTTATTGCAACGCCGACTTCTGTTGCTTCGGTGAAGGGAACAATTTTTTGGATTATCGTGGATCCGGTTTTTGGGGATCAGGTGGTCGTAGAATCCGGAAATGTTGAGCTGACGAATAATGTCACCGGGCAATCGGTTACAGTGGAGTCAAACCAGAGCGGTTCATCGAACCAGGAAGGGAATGTTGAAATTACTATTACCCTGACAATTACGGGGACCATTCAGTCTTACACCGAAGGCGTCAGTATGACGGTAAACAATGTGTCCCTGGTTTCGGGTGAATCACCAGAAGGCGTCTCAATAGAGGGAGCCGGCCCGTTAAATGTTTCGATTGGCGACTTTACTACCTTTGAAGGGGGCCAACCCTCTGCCGGGGATAATGTGACCATCAATGGGCAACTCCGCCAGGATGGTACATTCACCGCGAATATCGTAAGCGTGGTAGAAGAGACGCATCGCATGGAAATTGAGTTCGAAAACAGTGACGGTGAACGAAGGAAACTTGAGATTGAATACAAATAAATTCCGAATTCGATAGCCCGGATTTCGGTCAGAACAACTGAAAAATTGGATATCATCTTGGGAGAGATATGGATTTATGTCGGGCGCTTCTTCGTCTGATTATCGTCCCGTTGCTGATTGTGTTTACCGGGGCATCAGGACTACTTGCGCAAGGTCAGATATTACATTCCCCTGCACGAAATTACATACCAGGGCAGGAAATTGAACTCGAAGCCGTCGTCGAGGGAACGGCGGCCAATGTTGAAGAAGTCCGGTTGTTGTATAAGCCAGCAAACCAGAGTGGATTCGCCGAAACCACGATGGAGTTTCGATACGGCTATTATTATGGAACTATTCCCTCGGAGTTTGCGACGGAGGCCGGAATAAAGTATGCCATCATCGCCGAACTGGTGGATGGACAGCTGATCGCTTTTCCTGAAGAAAATCCATACGATAATCCGGTTTTTATACCGGCGGCGGGGCAATCCCAATCCCAGTCATCTCAACCGCAGCGACAACAGACTGAGACAACCAGGGAGCGGGTGTATTCTGACGATTATAGTACACAAAGCGAGGAACTCATTTTGTCACCTACCCCCAATTCCTCGGTACCACAGAATGAAGTATTGATCGCCGTAACCCTGTACACGATCCCCGATGTAGATCCCGAATCAATTAGACTCTTAGTGGACGGAACTAATGTGACGAAGCAGGCCGAGATTTCGCCTGAGTTGGTGACTTACAGGAATACGCAGATGCGGCAGGGTTTGCATACCGTGAGAATGCAATTTAAGGATGTGGCCGGCAGAACATTTGAGCCTCTGTCTTGGCAATTCCGGGTAACCGGAGCGGAAGAAGGACAGCGCGCCGAACTCGATATGCGCGGGCGCATGTATGTTGAATCCAGCCGAAGCGAGATCCGGAATCGACTGGAAAATATTAATAAGGTTAACGCAGATATCCGGGGTTCGTACGGTTTTTTGAATTTTAATGGAAATGTGTACCTCACGTCCAAAGAAGATCCCAGTGTTCAGCCGCGGAATCGGTATAGACTGGGATTGAATTCCTCAAAGCTCCGGCTCCAATTTGGCGATTTTTATCCCAGGCTTTCGCGGCTGGGAATGTGGGGTAAACGGGTGCGGGGCGTTAACACCCAGCTGCTTTTGGATTACGTGAATCTGCACGTGGTCTATGGCTATTCCGAGCGGGCTATCCAGGGGACCGGAGTACTTGATTCGTCCATCGCACAGATAGACACGCTCCAGCAAAATCCATTGATGGCCGATACAACCTATGATTACTACAATGATCTGCGTGGATATACCTTCCCGCGCCGGGTGTTGGCAGTCCGGCCAAGTTTCGGGAGCGGAAAGCACTTCCAACTGGGCTTCTCATTGATTTCCTCCCGTGATGATACCACCCAAATTAATACCGGCCTTGATAATGTAACCGCAAGCCGGGCTGTATGGAATGGTGCAACACCGAAGGACAATATTGTAGTCGGAAGCGATTTATTAATTGCCTTCGATCGGCAGCGCTTCGTCTGGGAATCCAGTGCATCCCTCAGCTGGCAAAACGACGACATTTTCGGAGGAGCGCTGACAGCCGAGGATACGTTGGAATTCGGTTCCGATTTCCAGATTCCCGTCTCGGATTTTCCGATCGACCCGTCAAGTATTCAAAACCTTTTTATTATCAATAGTCATATCCAGCCGTTTCTTCCGGTTCCGGCATCGGTGGACAGTAACTTTAATCTGACCTTGCGGCCGGGAGATATCCAGGATTACGGATCGCTGGCGTATCAGTCCAAGGTGAGTATGAACTATTTTAACAATTACCTCACCATGCAGTATCGCAGGGTTGGCGCGGCGTATAACTCGTTTGCCAATCCCTATATCCGCAAAGATGTCGCTGGAATTGAATTCTCTGACAGAATCAGGATGTTTAAAAATAAAGTATATCTGACGCTGAAATACGAGAGCCTGGATGAAGGGCTTTCAAGGGAAGTGCAGAACCGGATTACTTCCAATAACGCCGGAACCGGCCTGTCAATTTACCCCGGCGGGGATTTTCCCACTATTAACTTTAACCTGAACCAATATCACCGGTTCAACGGCCTGGATGAACGGTTTACCCGTATTGATACTACTATAGATGCTTCGACCAGTCCGCCAACGGCGATCTACGATACTACCTACATTGATAATCGCGTGGATAACACGACAATGTCCAATACGATTACAATTTCCCAGCCGATAAACCTGTTCGGTATTAACCACGAGCTCGGACTGAATTATCTCCGCTCGTTCAAGGAAGATAATATTGTGCGAAGTAAGGATTATCCGGATATTACCTATTCCATGAACCTCATTTCCGTCTCTCTGCAGAGCCGGTTCGACATTCCGTTAATGACCCGGTTGTCATACAGTATGAATGAAAATGAAACCGGCCCTAACCTGACTCGATTCCAGATTATCTCCGCCGGCGGACAATACCGGATGTTTAATCGGAACCTGATTTTGAATGGCCAAGGCCGGTACACGAAATCTACCGGCGCCACCGAATTTGTCCGAACCGGGTTCGAGGGCACTATTCGATATCGCTTTCTTGAAGATCATACACTTAGTACCAACATCAGAGTATCCCGGACGGATGAAACCATTAGCCCAACGGAATCGAGCCAATACACAAATTTGATTTACCGACTTCGGTATTCCTACCAATTTTAAGAGAATGTTGTGACAATCGAATGAATCCAAAGTCCTGACATCGTAATGTCAAAAAAATCAATCGTTCAGTTGGGGATCAGTCTAGGCATCGGTGCGATTGTTGTCGTCCTGTTAATCTTCCTCCGCT
Source organism: Candidatus Neomarinimicrobiota bacterium (assembly GCA_021734025.1). Taxonomy (NCBI): domain Bacteria; kingdom Pseudomonadati; phylum Fidelibacterota; species Fidelibacterota bacterium. Next base: position 49,891 of record JAIPJS010000024.1, on the reverse strand, counting down.
CTTTCCATCTCCTCGATACCCTGGAGTTGAAAACGCTGGACTATCGATTTGTGTTGCGCGGTCCTTACACGGGCCTGACGAGCGAAACTGACCTGACCAACGATAGTCTGGATGTAGTGCTGGTAGATATCGATGATGAGTCTTGGCGCCTCATACCCTACCGATGGCCGTATCCCAGAGATATCTGGGCACAGGTCGTCGATAATCTGACGCGTGCTGGCGCTTCGGTAGTTGTCTTTGATATCGAGTTTGATACTGAGGATAACAAGTCGGCGCATGGTGATTCAATCTTTGCCGAAAGCATACGCAGGGCACGGAACCAGGGCACCGACGTTGTTTTGGCGGCGAAATTAGTCCGGGAAAAAACCCGGGTGCCGCCGGAATATGTGATGAAACCCGTTGAAACACTGATGGAAGCCGAACCGGCACTCGGGCTGATCAACGAACGGGTAGATTTAGATGGCTTTTCCCGCCGGTATATTGCCTTCCACTATCTTCCTGATGAGGATCAAGCCTACCTTTCTCTGGCAGCAAAAGCTGCGGCTGAATACCGTGGTATTCCGGAATCGACGAAAATATCACAGGAAAAGGGCTATATCCATTACGGTCCCATGAATATCCGAACATTTCAGCATCCGGCGCTGTTTCTGATCAATTATTATGGGCCACCCTCGGCAGGGGGACCGGATAAGCCGCTCGGGCCCTGGGGTACGTTTCACCGCTATCCGCTATCCAATGTTCTGGATGATTCCGATTTTGAACTGAAATTTCCCCAGGAAGATTCCGACTGGATGGAGCTGTTTTATAAGGATGGAGCACTCGCTCAATTCGGGTTGACAGAGCAGAGCCCGTTTGAGGACAAAATTGTGATGGTTGGTGTATCGCTGGAAGATTTCCACGATGTGAAGGAAACGCCATATATGAGCTACGGCGGATACCAGCATCTGATGCCCGGAGTGGAAACGCATGCGAACGCAGTCCAGACGATTCTGGACGGGAATTACATCCGGGATGCAGGCACCGGAGCATTGCTAACAGCGCTTATACTGCTGGTGGCGCTGACAGCAGGTGTCGTTGCCTATGCCAAGCCACTCATTGGGGGGCTGGTTTCCATCGTGCTTGGTTGGGCGTACGTGGACTACGCTTTTGGGCTGTTTTTTCAGGACTTTTTCTGGAGCATCCCCAAATTGTTTAACTTCACGCTTGGTCGGGTGGAATTGTTCCAAAAATGGGCGGGTGCCCTCGGCATGGATTTTGGAGTTGTGCCACCGGATTTTGGTGAATCGATATATCTTCCGGTTGTTGTACCATTGCTCGGTATCATTTTGACATATGTCGGAAATGTCGTGTACCAGTTCATCTCCGAGCAGCGGGAAAAACGATGGGTGAAAGACGCATTCGGGCACTTTCTGAGCCCCAAGGTTGTCTCAGAGCTCATGGAAGATCCGGAACGGCTTTCCCTGGGGGGAGAGCGCCGGTATTTAACCGTACTCTTCTCCGATATCCAGGGATTTACGACCGTCTCGGAGAAGATGGAACCGGAAGCACTGGCCGAATTTTTGAATGAATATTTAACCGAGCTTACCGATATCATACTGAGTTATAACGGCATCATTGATAAATACGAGGGTGACGCTATCATGGCAGAGTTCGGGGCGCCGCTGGAAACGGACGATCACGCGATACAGGCCTGTAGTGCTGCGCTGGATTGCCAGTTTAAACTCAAAGAACTCCGGGAAAAGTGGCTTGATGAAGGTCTTCCTGAAATCCATACACGGTTTGGAATCAACAGCGGTATTGTTGCGCTGGGGAATTTTGGTTCGAAAGATGTCTTCGACTATACAGTCATGGGGGATACCGTCAATCTTGGTGCCCGGCTGGAAAGCGCCAACAAGCAGTATGGCACCTATATTATGATCAGCAAATCGACCCGTGAAGAAATCAAAGAACACTTCCGCACCCGCTTTCTTGACTCGCTTGTGGTGAAGGGTAAAACTGAACCGATCAAGGTATACGAATTATTGGGTCGCCTGGGCGAAGATACGATGCCGCACCTGAAAGACAAGGCAATCCTGGAACCGTACAATTCCGGCATTGAACACTACTTTAATCGTGAATGGGATGCCGGAATACAGGCATTTACGGAAGCGCTTGAAATCGATCCCGACGACGGACCGTCCCAACTGTTCCTGGAAAGGTGTCGATCCTACAAAAAGAATCCACCACCGGAAGACTGGGATGGCGCCTTTACCATGACCTCCAAGTAACAAATTAGGACCTGCCCTGCGGTTTTTATAGGATAATTCCCGGATCTTCCCAATCTCTCCACGGTAATTCGTTAGTATCTTGTTGTTTATATATATTGGGCTTTGGATTTGACACCTAAAGCGGAAACTGATAACTTGCACAGCTATGAAAAGGAGACTTCTATCAGAATGAATCAGGTACGGGCAAAAATACTATGGGCGGATGATGAGATCGATCTTCTGAAGCCGCATCAGATGTATCTGCAGGAGAAGGGCTACGACGTGACTGGGGTAACCAACGGGCCCGATGCCGTGGAAGAAATCCGGAATGACCGTTACGATTTGGTGCTGCTGGATGAGATGATGCCCGGGCAGGATGGCCTGGAAACGCTGACCCAAATCAAGGAGACGTCGCCCGGCCTTCCGGTGATTATGATCACCAAGAATGAAGAGGAATCTTTGATGGAAGAGGCCATCGGATCAAAAATTTCCGATTACCTCACCAAACCCGTAAACCCGAGCCAAATTCTCCTGGCGTGTAAAAAGGCGCTGGAACAGGGAAAAATTTCCGGGGAGCAGGTGTCCAAGAGCTATATCAACGAGTTTAACCGGATTTCCCAGCTTTTGATGTCTGGTCCGGATATTGAGGAATGGTCTGACCTCCATTTTAAACTATCGCAGTGGGAGGTGGAGTTCGACGATCACCCAGATCTCGGATTAAACCAGACCCTGACTGATCAGAAGAAAGAGTGCAACGTTGAGTTCGGAAAATTTGTGGAAAAACGCTATGCTGACTGGGTCACCCAGGAACGCGGTGAACGCCCTAATCTATCGCTGGATGTGGTTCCGGAGCACGTAAAACCGCTGTTGGATGCCGGGAAAAAAGTCGTGTTTATTGTGATTGACTGTATGCGGCTGGATCAGTGGCTGACTATTGAGCCAATGCTGTATCCTTATTATCGACTCCAGAAAAATTACTATTATTCGCTCCTGCCCACAGCCACGCCATACGCCAGAAACGCCATCTTCAGCGGGCTTTTTCCGTCCGAACTTCCGGAATATTATCCGGAAATCTGGCAAAAGGCGGAAGATGATGATATGAGCATGAACCGGCATGAGCATGAATTGCTAGACCGGCAACTCAAACGGTTGGGAATGTCACTGGATGGCGGCTCGAAATACGTGAAGGTACTGGATGCAGAGGAAGGCCGGTCGGTGGAGCGCAATATCAAGTCCATGTCGAATATTCCGCTGATTTCTCTGGTGATTAATTTTGTGGATATCCTGGCACATCGGCGGTCCGAATCGGAATTCTTACAGGAAATGGTCCCGGACGAGGCGGGATATCGTACCATCGTCCGGGCCTGGTTCGAGCACTCCTGGCTGTTCCAGGTGCTCAAGCAGTTAAGCGACAGTGATTATACCATCGTGCTGACCACTGACCACGGCAGCATACGGGTGCAAAATCCCGCAAAGGTCAAGGCCGACCGGGATGCTTCAACTAACCTCCGGTATAAATACGGACGGAATCTGAATGCGAGCCAAAAGCAGGCGGTATTCGTCGGCAATCCGGAAGATTTTAAACTGCCACGACGAGGAGTAAATTCGACTTACTTGTTAGCCAAAGAAGATTATTATTTTGTATATCCCACAAATTACAACCGCTATCGGAATAAGTTTTACGACACCTTTCAACACGGCGGGATTTCTCTGGAAGAGATGATTTTACCGGTAGTAACACTTGAACCAAAAGGGTAAGCCATGAGCGAACCCCACGCGTGGAATACGAACAGTCCGGAGGAGACGAAGGAACTCGCTCAGCGATTCGCCAAATCAGCAAATCCCGGTGATATTTTTGCTCTGTATGGCGATTTAGCGAGCGGAAAAACGACGTTTGTGCAGGGATTTTGTGAGGCGTTGAACGTCACCGAACCCGTCACTAGCCCTACATTTACGCTCATCAACGAATACACGGGCCGAATCCCGGTCTATCATTTCGATTGCTACCGCCTTGAGAGCGAAGAAGAACTCTATTCGCTGGGATTTGAAGAGTACTTTTACGGTGATGGTATCGTACTAATCGAGTGGGCTGACCGGGTGGAAGGACTGCTGCCGAATGAATGTATACGGCTTTTTTTCCAACACGACTTTTCCGGAGAATCGGTGAGACAAATTCAATATAAACACGGGAAGGAACCGGCGGCTGTATGAGGCTTTTAGCCATAGAAACAGCCACCGATGTTTGCAGCGTTGCCGTGGCGGATGACGGGCGTGTCATCGGACATAGTACGGTTACGTTGCCGCGGAAGCACTCGGAACTGCTCTCGACGCAAATCCGGCAACTGTTGACCAATCTGGATATACACATGGATGACCTGGAGGGCATTGCCGTTTCCGTTGGTCCGGGTTCGTTTACCGGAATGCGTATCGGTGTGAGCACGGCAAAAGGATTGGTCTTTGAGTCGGATACGGCCCTCTATGCGGTTCCGACGCTCGCTGCCTCGGCATGGTGCGCCCGGTATGTTGTCGACAGTGTTGCCGTACTTCATCATTCACACCGGAATTACTACTTCCTCGCCCAATATGATTTCAGCAATGGGATGCGGGAAATTACAGCACCGGTTCGGAATAAGCTCAATGAGCTGATGAAGTTGCTTGATGCACAGCAGCCTGTTCTTCTCCAAACCGATCCAGGCGACGCTCTCATCGATGATCTCGGTGATCGCGTCATTTTTTTGAATCCGGTGAGTGCCGTACATGTGGCATCTCTGGCGGTCACGTTTTCTGAACGATTTTACGTAGAGGATCCGTATTCTCTGGAGCCGGATTATCTGCGTAAATACGAGGCGGAAAAATATAAAAATCCGCTCCGGGCTGAATAGGTATCGTATGATCGAACTGCAACATACGGATCTTGATGTGGATACGGATGATCCAAAACCGAAAATCGTGATTCGAGACATGGACGTCAGCGATCTGTCTGATGTGCTCCGGATCGAACAGGAAACGTTTTTACATCCCTGGAAAAAGTTGCATTTTTTATCGTCGCTCTATCGTAAACCGATGGCCCAATGCTGGGTAGCGGAAGCGGAGGAACGTATTGTGGGTTATCTTATTGCATGGTATATTTCCCGGTATTCTGGAGAACTGGGCGAGGTGCATATTCACAATATCGCCGTGGTTCAGGCGCTGCAGCGAAAGGGGCTTGGCGCGAAAATGCTGCGACATGCTGTGGAATACGGCAAGCGTCAGGGCATTTCCGTCGTGGGACTCGAGGTGCGGGAATCGAATACAAAAGCACTTCGATTTTACCGGCATTTTGGATTTGATGTGATCGGTCGGCGGGAGAAATATTACGGCGATGAGGATGCCTTGTTGATGGAATGCGGTGTGGACAATCTTTTGACACAAATGAGATAACAGATATCAGTTATGGATTGGTTTCGCAGAGTTAAAAAGAGCATCCTCTCTTCCGAGAAGAAGCAGATCCCGGATGGGCTCTGGGTGAAGTGTGACGGGTGCGAGGAGATTATTTATAAAAAGGAACTGGCGAACAACCTGCACGTCTGCCACAAGTGCGGATACCATTTTCGGATCGGCAGTCAAAATTATATCGAAATGCTCCTGGATACCGATAGTGTTCAGGAATTTAATCAGCACATTAAATCCACCGATCCGCTGGATTTTAAAGCTTCCAAGAAATACAGTGACCAGCTCAAGAATGCCCGGCACAAGACCGGAATGGAGGAAGCCGTTCGTACGGTGACCGGCACCGTCCATAGCCATCCACTGGTCATGGCAGTGATGGATTTTTCGTTTATCGGCGGTTCCATGGGGTCGGTCGTGGGTGAGAAAATTGCACGAGCTATTGACCGGGCAAGAGAGCAAAAAATGCCGCTGCTCATAATCTCGTCCTCTGGAGGTGCCCGGATGATGGAAGGGGCTTTTTCGCTGATGCAGATGGCAAAAACCAGCGCCAAGTTAAAGCAATATGCCAACGAAGGTTTACCCTTTATCTCACTGCTCACCCATCCAACCACCGGAGGCGTCACCGCCAGCTTTGCCATGCTGGGTGACTTTATCCTGGCGGAACCAGGAGCACTTATCGGTTTTGCCGGGCCACGGGTTATCAAACAAACCATTGGCCAGGATTTACCTGAAGGATTCCAGCGCGCAGAATTTCTCCTGGACAAGGGGTTTGTGGATCGGGTTGTGGCGCGGAAACAATTGAAACACGAATTAAAGATAATTATCGAGTTCTGTACGACAAATGTTGAATAAGCCGTTTATTTTAGTTACCAACGACGACGGTATTAACGCACCGGGGATCACAAAACTCTACAAAAGCATGCAGGAGATTGGTGATGTCGCCGTGGTGGCGCCTGATCGGGAGATGAGCGCAGCCGGCCATGCCATCACACTCTCGGATCCGTTGCGCGTAACCGAAGTCCGTTTGGATGATAATGTTACCGGATATGCCGTAAACGGAACACCTGCTGACTGTGTAAAAATTGCGGTGAAGGCGGTTCTGGACAGGACACCGGACATCGTAGTCTCCGGTATCAATCTTGGGAGCAATACCGGCATCAACGTCATTTATTCCGGGACGGTGTCGGCAGCCACCGAAGGTGTGATCCTTGGAATTCCGAGCGTCGCCTTTTCATTGGCCACTTACCAGGACGCCGATTTTAATCCCGCAGGACAGATTACGCAGCAAGTGGTCAGGGAGGTGTTGGAGCATGGCCTCCCGGACAATACGCTGTTGAATGTGAATATTCCACCGATTCCGGCCGGTGAAATTAAGGGAATTGTGGTCGCCAAACAGGGTAAGGGGTTCTATGATGAAAAATTCGATAAGCGGACTGATCCTCGGAACAGGGTATACTACTGGATGTCCGGTGAGCGTCGCGCAATGGAAGAGGACGATGATTCCGATGAGCGCATGGTCAGGGAGGGGTATGTTTCGGTCACCCCTGTTTATTATGATTTAACGCATTATGAATATCTCACACGTTTAAAGAATTGGTCGCTGTTCGATGACGGTAATTTTGATGTCAGGAAAGTGTCGTGAGCCAATTGATCGCCATCCTTGATTTTGGGTCCCAGTATACCCAATTGATCGCCCGGCGTGTGCGGGAACTGGGTGTCTATTCCGAGATTTACTCTCCGTTTATTTCCATAGAAGAACTGCGCTCGAAAGAACCGGCGGCAGTGATTTTATCCGGCGGGCCCGCTTCGATTGATAATCCGGATGCCCCGCATCCTGATGCCGAACTATTAAAACTGGAAATTCCGGTGTTGGGGATTTGTTACGGGATGCAGTGGTTGGCCAATGCTGAGGGCGGTGCGATTGGACACAGCGATAACCGCGAATACGGAAAGGCGAATATAAAAGTATTGAAGTCGTCCCCGCTTTTATCGCAGGAAATGGACGAATCCCAGGTTTGGATGAGCCATGGCGACCACGTGGATGTAGCCCCGTCAGGGTATACAGTCCTCGCCAGGAGCACCGGGATTGTGGCCGCCATGGGGAATGAACAAAAGCAGCGCTACGGACTGCAATTTCATCCGGAAGTGACGCATACGACTTACGGCCGGGATGTGCTGAAACATTTCTTATTTGATATTGCCGGATGCACGGGAGAGTGGACTCCGGAAGAATTTATTTCACAGTCCACCCGGCAGATCCGGGAGCGCGTTGGTACCGATCGAGTTATTTGTGCCGTGAGTGGCGGAGTGGATAGCTCTGTGCTAGCGGTATTATTGAACCAAGCTATTGAAGAACAGTCGGTACCGGTATTCATCGATACCGGCTTATTGCGCTATGATGATATCGAAAACGTCACCGAAATTCTCGCGAAAGAACTCGATCTACCCATCAGGTATCACGATGCTTCTGATGCCTTCCTGGATGCGCTTGCCGGCGTGACCGATCCGGAGAAAAAGCGCAAGGTGATCGGCCATCAGTTTATCGAAGAATTTCAGCAGATTGCTGATGAATACGATAATTTGAGTTTTCTTGCCCAGGGAACGTTGTACCCGGACGTTATCGAAAGCCAGATGGTCACCGGACCGTCCGATACGATTAAAACGCACCATAACGTTGGAGGTTTACCGGAACAGATGGACCTGGAGCTGGTTGAACCTTTCCGGGACATGTTTAAGGACGAGGTCCGGAAAATTGGCCGGTTGTTACAAATTCCCCAACGAATCTTGGGCCGGCATCCCTTCCCGGGACCGGGACTTGCCGTTCGTATCCTTGGAGAAGTCACCCGGGAGCGATTGCGTATGGTCCGGGAAGCAGACCAAATTTTTACCGAAATGCTGTATAAACATGAAGCCTATGATGACGTATGGCAAGCACTGACCGTTCTGCTCCCGGTGAACACTGTAGGCGTAATGGGGGATAACCGGACGTATGAACATGTGATTGCAGTACGAGCAGTCGTCAGTGTCGATGGTATGACGGCTGACTGGGCAAAATTATCGCCTGACCTGCTCCAGGAGGCATCATCAAAAATTGTCAACGGAGTAAATGGCATTAACCGGGTGGTTTATGATATTACGTCGAAGCCGCCTGGCACTATCGAATGGGAATAACAGTAGTTTGAAAATTGGATAAATTGGAGTGTAACCTATGTGTGGAATAGTTGGCTATGTCGGACCCAGACAAAGCGTTCCGATACTCATGGATGGACTCGCCCGCCTGGAGTACAGGGGATACGATTCCGCAGGGGTGGCATATCTGCAGGATTCCGAGATTACCGTACAGAAGCAAAAGGGCAAGTTGAATAAGTTGAATAAGGTAATTAATGAGACGGAGATCAACAGCACACTTGGTATTGGACATACCCGTTGGGCCACGCACGGAGTCCCGGACCAGATTAACGCGCATCCCCATACCGATTGTAACAACCGGTTGGCTCTGGTACATAACGGGATTGTTGAAAATTACGCCTCGCTGAAAAGGGAACTGGAAAAGCAGGGGCATTCTTTCAGAAGTCAAACCGATACGGAAACCCTCGTCCACCTCATTGAAGAAAATTGGACGGGTTCGCTGGAAGAATCCGTATCCAAGGCGTTGAAAAAAGTCATCGGTGCTTATGGAATTGCGGTAATTTCCAGGGATGATCCAAACAAAATTGTCGTGGCCCGTGCGGGCAGTCCAATTGTCGTAGGAGTCGGTGAAGGAGAATATTTTGTCGGTTCGGATACGGCTGCGCTGGTGAAATACACCAGGGAAGTTTTTTATCTGGAAGATGGACAGATGGCCGTTATCACCCCGGAAGAGGCTAAAACGTATGATGTCCAGTATACCAATGAAGTGGAAGCGGATAAGCACACCATTCCGTATGACCTGAAGCAGATTGAAAAGAGCGGATACCCGCATTTTATGCTGAAGGAGATTCATGAGCAGCCGGATACGCTCAGGGATTCAATGCGTGGACGCCTGCTCCCGGAAAAAGCGAATGTGCGGCTTGGTGGCATTGCTGATGTTCTTGAAGACATCGAAAACGCGGATCAAATTTATCTGACGGCCTGCGGAACCAGCTGGCATGCTGCTCTTATCGGGGAATATCTGATTGAAGAGTTTGTCCGGACGCCGGTGGAGGTGGAATATGCCTCGGAGTTTCGCTATCGGAACCCGATTATCACGCCGGATACGGTGGTAATCGCAATCAGCCAGTCCGGAGAAACCGCCGATACACTTGGAGCGCTGCGCATTGCGAAAGAACACGGCGCACTCTGTCTTGGTATCTGTAACGTAGTGGGAAGCACCATATCCCGTGAAACTTCGGCCGGAGTATATATCCATGCCGGGCCGGAAATCGGTGTGGCCTCCACGAAAGCATTTACCGGCCAGGTCTCCGTCCTGACGTTGCTGACTGTGTTGTTGGGACGCCGTGATGGACTCAACCGATCAAACGGCGAACGCATTGTAAGGGAATTAAGTAATTTGCCACAAAAAGCAGAACAAATCCTGGGGAACACCGATCAGATTGAAGCAATTGCCAAAGAATTCAGTGACCGCCGGAATTTTCTGTATCTGGGCCGGGGATACAATTATCCGGTTGCGCTTGAAGGTGCGCTCAAACTCAAGGAAATTTCCTATATCCACGCAGAGGGATATCCGGCGGCGGAGATGAAACACGGACCGATCGCCCTCATCGATGAAGAAATGCCGGTCGTATTTATTGCCACTAACGACAAGAACTACGACAAAGTCCAGAGCAATATGGAAGAGGTAAAAGCGCGCGGCGGGCATATTATTGCGGTGGCAACTGAAGGTGATACGGAAATAAAGAACCTGGCTGACCACGTAATCTATATCCCGGATACCGAACATTTTCTGACACCAATTCTTACGTCCATTCCTCTCCAGTTGTTGGCGTATTATATCGCCGTAGAGCGTGACTGCGATGTGGATCAGCCCAGAAATCTCGCCAAGAGTGTTACTGTCGAATGATGAAACCTGGAATTGATGTTACTGTGCTACGACGTGTTACCCTCATTGGAATAATTGGCTGTATTTTCCTATTCGACGTTCCGTCAGCCTCGTCGCAATTTTTCTCTAAGTCCGAGACGGAAAAGCGTTTTGAAGCCGGCGTTGAGGCATATAATAATCAGGAATATGATCAAGCGCTTCAAATCTTCCAGAATCTTTATACACTGGGAGATGAGAATCCGCAGGCGACGGCGACGCATTTGATGTTAGTGAAAACGTATCATCAGAACGGTTTAGATCGACAGAGTATTAAATATGGTAAGGAGTTTATTGCCGCATACTCCAACAGCAGTTATCTGGACGATATTTATTTTGCTATGGCACAGTCGTATCTGGCGATGTCCCAGTATATTAACGGAGCCAATTATTTTGGCTTTTCAATCGTCGTTTCCCGGGACGAGGCTCTGGCCCGAATTGCGTTAGACCACCTGCTGAAGACCACAGATATTTTTCTGACGATGGAAGAAGTCCAGGCGCTGGCAGATGGCGCAATTGAGAGCCGTGAAAAGCTCCTGTTTCATCTGGCGCTTTTACAGGAGTATATCCAGGCTGGAGAAATGAGTTTAGCCAGTACAACAGCGCAAGAACTCGAAGAAGAATCCCTGCCGGAGATACTCAAGCCGACATTTCAGGCGCTGAGAAAAGCAATCCAGTATGAAGGCGGTAACCAGCGTTTGGCCATTGCGGTTATCGCACCGTTGAGTGGTCAGCAAGCTGATATTGGGGAAGATTTATTACGCGGAATCCGATTTGCGCTTTCCCAGTCTTCGGTGGACCGGATTAGTATTGTTCCATTGGATAATGCTGGCACGGCTCTTGAAACAGTGCGTCAGTTGCAGCGCATTGTGAAGCATACCCGGGTTGTTGCCGTGATTGGACCGATGTATTCCGAAAACGTGATAGCCGGCGCAGCGTTGGCAGGAAAAGCTCAGCTTCCGTTAATTTCTCCGACAGCATCCGGAAATGGGCTCGCCGGGTTAAATAAATATATTTTTCAGCTCAGTCCCGATTACGAAACCCGCGGTAAAGCGGCAGCTCAATACGCAACGGACTCCCTGAATCTCCAGACCTTTGCAACAGTCAGTCCGGCCGATCCTCAGGGAAAGGCGCTGACGGATGCCTTTACCGCCGAAGTAGAACAGCGGGGTGGCGACGTTTTAGAACAGGTATGGTATAGTGGCACTCCACAGGACCTGGGGGATCAATTTACACACCTCAGAGAAGTCGCATTTCGGCTCAGAGATGAATATGCGGCGACCATTGATACCGCTAAAATTGTGTCAGACAGCCTCCGGGCAACAATGCCTGATTCGGAATTCGTGGCGTTATTCAACGAACGGATGGCGGGAAAAGCGGAAGAAATTGACTCCACCGAAATTAAACTGAAGCAGTATGACGGCATGTATTTCCCAATTCGAAACAGCGATATTGATTACATTGCTCCACAATTTGCGCTCTATAACTTTGATACTCAGGTTATCGGAAATGTAGACTGGTATGACGAAGCTACCTTACAACAGTATTCCAGTTACGTGGACAGTATGGTCGTGATATCAGATCACTATATACCGGAGGGGACGCAATCATACTCGGATTTCGTCACGGATTATCGGAAAATGACGAATGCCACACCGACAACAATCGATTTATACGGATACGATGCGATGCAGTTATTGATGCAAGCCATCGAGGATGGTAATACGACCCGCCTGTCATTGGAGGAATCACTGGAAAGTATTTCCCGCGTGCAGGGGCAAATCCGAAATTACACGTTAAATGGTTCCCGAATCCGGGTGAACCAGTCGCTGAACGTCTTACAGTATTTGCGTCGCGAGTTTGTCCCATTAGATGTCATTACCACGGGGCCCCGGCAAGTGCATCCCATGGAATTGTATTTCGCCGAATGATTTTCCACACGGAAAATCAGGTTGAATGGGCTGTCTTTAGTCAGTGGGAAAATACGCCAGAGATTTTCCACGCATTTACGACCCGGAACGGAGGGGACTCCGAAGGAAAACTTGCGAGTCTGAATCTAGGGCGCTCCGAATACGAGTCCGAAAGTACACTGATGGAAAACCGGCGGCGGTTTTTTCAGGCGACTGAGGTCCCACCAGACAGGACAGTGCAGGCAAAACAGGTGCACGGTACCACCGTCCAAATCGTTCGGGATCCCGGAGTAATTGGCTATTGTGACGGACTACTCACGGATGAGAACAACCTGTACCTTATTATTGGAGTTGCGGACTGCCATACACTCTTTCTTCATACCAAAGATTACTCCGTGGTTGGTGCGCTGCATGCCGGTTGGCGGGGCATTGCCGGCAATATTTTGGACAGTGCTCTTTCGAATATCTCCGAACAATTTGGCTATTCCTCGTCAGAGGTTGAATTGGCGATCGGCCCCGGGATAGGTCCTTGCTGTTATGAGGTGGGTCCAGACGTTGTGAGCCGGTTTCCGGCGGACGTTATTGAACGGCGCGAGCATTCAACCTATCTGGATTTATCCGGTGCCATCGTGAAACAGGCGAAAGCGCTCGGAATTCCAGGATCGCAAATAATTTCAAACGAGCACTGTACGAGCTGTGAATCGGAAAAGTGGTACTCCTATCGCCGGGATGATGGAAATACCGGACGCATGTGGGGAGTCATCGCGAAGACGGAAGGCGGGAAAAAATAGATGGAATTGACACGCGCAATCTTCCTTGGCGTGATTCAGGGATTAACAGAATTTCTCCCGATTAGCAGTTCGGGACATCTGGCGCTGGCCCAGGCGTTGTTTGGTCGCCAGGCGACCGGCCTCGTATTTGAAGTCTTTGTCCATTTCGGCACGGTAGTAAGTGTTTTAGTCGCCTTCCGAAAGGATATTTCAGAGATACTCGGCGCGTTATTTCGTGGAATAATCCGGCCTGGAGAATGGCATTCATTATGGGCGAACGATCCTGACTTTCGGATGAACTGGATGATTCTCATCGGGATTATTCCGGCCGGCGTAATCGGATTCGTCGTGGAGGACTTGGTGGATCAGGCTTTCGGGAGTCCTGTTTTGGTCGGTTTTATGCTTATCGGCACGGCGCTCATATTGTGGAGTAGCCGCTTTGCAGTGAACCAGGATGCGGACCTCAACTGGAAGAAGAGCATCGCCGTGGGATTTGCACAGGCGTTGGCAATTATTCCCGGGATCTCCCGAAGCGGAACAACAATTACCGCAGGGATGTGGCTGAAATTGAATCCGGAACGGGCAGCGAAGTTTTCATTCTTCCTGGCGATACCGGTTATTCTCGGTGCGAGTCTTATCAAATTTATCGAGATCCTGCAGACAGGCATCGCCAGTGCGGCATTGTGGCCGTTGGTGGCGGGGACGCTCGCCGCATTTCTTTCGGGATGGATTGCCATTGTTTTCCTTATGGATCTGCTGCGGAAGGGGAAATTCAGCTGGTTTGCGATATATTGTGGTTTCGTCGGGGTGCTCACAATTATAATTTCTATGGTGAATTAACCGGTAAATAATTGTAATGGCGCGACAATCCCCGGTAGAACAATATTTCGATAAAATCCAGGCGTTGCAGGATGATCTGCAGCCGGCATATTTTCTCTATGGTGAAGAAGTGTATCTCCAGGACACCTTTCTTGAGGCTGTGTATAATGCATTTCAGGATCGATACGGCTCCCAGTGGACAAAATATGTCTATCACTGTACCGAAATTGAGCCGGAAACTATCCTTGAGCAACTAGTATCGGATTCGTTATTCAGCGAGCCGAAGGTTATCGTTATCAAAGAGCTGGACTCATTCGATGACAAGAAACAGGGCGGCAAAGCGGCCTTGCTTGACTATCTGGGGAATCCCAGCGGTGATATTACACTGGTGTTACTTAAAGAGTCCACCCGCGTCTCGGATAAATTTTCCAAAAAACTCAAGAAAGCAGCCGTTCCTATCGAAGTTCGGATTCCCTGGATGCGGGAGATGGATGCCTGGGTGCAGCATTTTCTCCGGGAAAAAGGGATTCAAGCGGATATGGAGACCCGAAGTCGTCTTATTGATATGGCCGGAGAATCGCTCCAGCAACTGGCAAATGAGCTGGAAAAGCTCAAAATATATCTTCCTGAAAACACTCCGGCACTCACGCCGGAATTGCTCAATGAGTTCGTAGGCGAAACTCGCACACACTCGGTGTTTGAATTTGCCGATGTACTGGGATCAAAGTCCCTGCCGGAGATACTGGAGTACCTGTTTTCATTGCTTGATGAGGGTGTGAGCGTTAGCTATATTTTAAAAACAACGGCAGATTTCTATGAACGCATGTGGATTATAAGCGAAATGATGGCAGCAAATAAATCGGATAAGGAAATTAACCGGGAAGTGTTTAACGGACGCAATCTGGCCTGGAAATACAAGAAGTTGGGGAACCGGTTTCAGAGCCGGGAGATTCAGCGGGCTTTTCCGCTGTTGGAAGAGGCCGATCTGCTGACCAAAACCACAAGCGCTCTGGAAGAAAAGAACTATATGTCGGCGCTTTTTATTGAACTTTTTAAGCAGGAGCAGGTGGCTCTCCATGAATGATTTCATGGACAAATACACTGACGAAGAACTGATTGCCCGTTTTCAGCAGGGGGATGAGTACGCCTTTGAGGAGATCGTAAACCGGTTTAAGGATCGGCTCAAGAACTTCGTGTACCGGTATCTCAGCAGTGAGGAAGCCGCCGAAGATGTGGTGCAGGATACTTTTCTCCGGGTCTACCAGAAGAAGCATATGTACCGGAATATTGCCAAGTTTTCTACCTGGATTTATACTATCGCCGGAAATCTGGCAAAAACAGAACTCCGCAAGCGGAAGCGGCGTAAAATGTATTCCCTTGAGGACCTTGGCCTGGAAGACAAAGAATACGAAATCCCGTCAGAGGATTTTGCGCCGGAAGAAGGTGTGGAGGGGGAGTTTACAGAGGCGGAAATTCAGACGGCAATAGACGGATTATCAGAAAAGTTCAAAACGGTCATTATTTTGCGAGATATTCAGGAACTTAGTTACGATGAGATCAGTAATATAGTCGATGTTCCAGTTGGAACAGTGAAATCCCGAATTAACCGGGCGAGAATAAAATTGCAGGAACAGCTCCGGCACCTCAGAAGTTCGGAAAGTGAAAAAGCTTCCTGAAAAGACCATGACTTCCCAAAATCCCCAATATCGAAAATGTAACGAAGGAGGTATTCTATCGAATGAATTGTTACGATTACGAGTCACACCTATCCGCTTTCGTCGATGGCGATATGCCATCACAGTTGCGAAAAGAGTTCCTCCAGCATAAATCAAACTGCCCTCAATGTGAAGAGCAGCTTCGGGAGTTCAAACGGGCGCTGAATTCTCTCCAGTCCCTGCCGAAAAAGCGGGTTGCCCCGAATTTTAATCAGAAATTGTACGCCCGGATCAAACAGGAGGAGCAGTCGAGCGTTTGGAGCAAAATCCAGGATCTGATCCCTGATTTACGAGTACCGCGTTATGTGGTAGCCACGGCATTTGTACTAGTGGTGGCTACTGTGGGTTTTACATCTCTCCAGGATAACAGCGACACCCGTACTCCGGTTCAAAAATCGGTTGTTCCGCCACCAGCGTTGAATGTTCAGCAGCCGACCGTAACCAATCAGGCGGAGTCCGTTTCTCCGGACGACGAAACAGTCCCGGCACAAGATACAAACCGGGTCGTTTCTCCGGAGCGTAAGCGGTCTTATGAGGAACAAATTAAGTACGTGAAGAGCGACTGATCGTTCGGCTTTCGGTCTTCTACCCGACTCCCTTTTGTCGTTGATTTTGGGGGGGATCGGTATTAAAATTCCCCTCGACCATAGACTTGCAGCCAATGGAGGGGTTTTGCGCTTATGCCCAGCGGGGTTAACATTCGTTTATATATAGTTTTAGCGTTGGTATTCGGCGTGCTTGCCGTTGGTGTTTTTTTGTATCCTGGTGTTCCTCAGACCGGTTTAGGATGGATTGTCAAAGCACTGATGCTCGCTGGCTTCGGGGTGTATCTCTGGATATTGTTACAGGATCTACAGGTTACATCCATTGCCGTTACGGAATTCTCACAGTCTGGATCCGGTGCTTCGACGGAATCTGGGTCCCAACTTTCTCAGATGGAATTCGATTTCCAAATTATTCCCGATAGTAAATCCTCGGAAGATCAGGTCGATGCTACAGAAGCCTACAATGAATTCCTCGGTCAGCTCTTGCATGTAATTAGTGAAACCATGGTAAGCCATGCAGTTATGCTTTATATCACTGACGGGGCTACCGGGCAATTGGTCCTTCAGGATAGTTATCTCCCAAACGATGAAACACTAAAATTTAAAGTTCGTGCAGGCCAAACGCTCCTCAGTAAAGCTTTTGTAACCAATGAGCCGGTGATCATTTCCGATGTCCGGCAGGAGGAAGAAACGCTCGGATACTATGAGGAGCCCGCGTCCGGAGTACAATCGTATATGGCCGTCCCGCTTCGATATCGGGGGCAGCCTATTGGTGTACTCGCCGTCGATGATACGGCCAGGGGGAGTTATGGCGCAGCAGATCAAACATTGCTCAATGAATATGCGCAAATTATTTCTGACGCGATGGTCCAGCTGGATTCTCTGGATCAATTGATTGAACAAAAACGATTATATGCCAGGCTCTGCAAGGTAAATTCCCGGTTAAGTTTGACGGATAACCAGGAGGAACTCCTCCAGCAAATCGTCCAGGTGAACCGGGAACTGTTCGAATATGAAAGCGTCACTGTTGTTTTGCTCCAGGCTCAGAATTCGAGCCAGGCGGAAGTGGCCGCTGTCGACGGGACAGTGGAGCACCCCGGCAAGGGATACCGGTTTGAATTACGGGAATCACGGTTAGCGGAGGTTATCCATTCCGGGCAACCGCAGTTGTTTACCGAATCTGCGGAGAGCGAATCGGTTATGCCGGAACTCCAGAGTGAATGGACAGAACACCAGTCCACTTTATTGGTTCCAATTCAAAGCCACTCTGAAACTTACGGGGCAATCATTCTGCAGAGCAAAAAGCCAGGGGCCTTTAGCGAGCAGGAACAGGATATCCTGATGATGGTTGGTTCGGTGTTTGGTGCTGGGCTCAATCGTTTTTATCTTTATCGCTATATGAAAAATATTGCGACGAAGGATGAATTAACCGGAGTCTCGAATTATCGGGCCTTCCGGGAGCGCCTTGAGGATGAAATTCAGCGGAGTGATCGGTATGATTCCCCCTTTACATTGTTCATTGCGGATTTGGATAAGTTCAAGCGGATTAACGATACCCATGGACACCTCTACGGAGACTATATGCTGAAGGAGGTCGCCCGGATCATTAAAGAGTCCGTGAGGAATATCGACATGGTTGCCCGGTATGGCGGGGAAGAATTTGCGATTATTTTAGTGAACGCTTCGGCCAAAAATTCCGAGAAAACGGCAAACAGGATCCGGGAAGGTATAAAACAATTTCAATTTGAAAAAAATAGCATCAAGGAGCGAATAACTATCAGTGTTGGCATTGCTGAGTATCCGTCACACGCCGAGACAGCAGAAGGCTTAATTGAGCGGGCGGATGAAGCAATGTATCAGGTGAAACAAATTGGTGGAAATTCGGTACAAACATATCAACAAAAGAAGTCAATTGAGGAGGCATAATGGCCAAAAAACCAAAATCATTCGCCGATAAGGTTGCAGCAGCAACGGAAGATAAGGGACGACATTGTCCCGAATGTGGCGAATTGTATGAATTTGTGCAGCAGGTATCTTCTGTACAGAATGAAACACAAACGAGCTGGAAATTTAACCAAAAAATGACCGCAGTCTGCAATTGTAATCGTTCAGAAGTCCTAGGTTAACATACCAGTGACGATTTGGAAACGAGAGGGGCTGGACGCTCTTAGTCACAGCCCTTTTTCTGTGTCTGGGATTTTTCGTGCCGTTGGATTCCTTTTTGTAAGTGCACTGCTTGCAGCTTGTGCGGGAACCGGGCCGGATACCACGCCCCAGCAGGAGCGTGATGCGGCGGACGAGAAGCAGGAACTCCGGGAGTATAATTCGCGGGCGATTCAGCACTACATGGAGGGTGTCTCCGCGCAGATGCAGGGGAACTATGCCATGGCGGCGCTGGAGTTTCAGGAAGCACTCCACTTTGACTCCACATCTGCCACTATCTACAGTGAACTCGCGCAGACTTATCTCATGCTGCGGAAATACGATCAGGCGGAACGGACAATTCTGGCTGGACTGGGGCAGACGGGTGATAAGGCGGAATTCCTGCCGATGCTGGGAGAAGTGTATACCATTTCTCAACAGTTTCAGAAGGCGATTGAAACGAATCAGCAGATTCTCAACGAACTGAGTGACGAAACGGTCAAAAGAGAGGCGTTAGCCCGGCTTGGCGAAATTTATGCTCGCCAACAGAAATATCCGAAAGTGGCTGAAATTTATGAACGGTTGTATCAATATGATACAGATCGTATTGATTATCTGAAGAAAGCCCAGCGAATTTATCTGCAGTTGGGCCGGTTTGATGATGTGAAGCGCCTTATCCAGATGCTGGCCACGGACCATCCGGAGGGAGAAAACTACCCGCTGGAAATGGCCAAGGTTTATGCCGAGAGTGGAGCAACGGATTCGGCAATTACAATTCTGCAAAAATTGGATAAGCAAAATCCAAATGATGAGTACAAATTGTTGCTCGGTGAATTGTATTTCCGTACCGGGAGCGCCGATTCAGCCTATACAATACTTAGGCCATTCTTTGATGAGGATTCGACCGAGAACCGGGTACTCTATTACCTTGGCGGCTCTGCGCTCAACATCGGTGAGCAGGCGTTGGCTGACGGAGATTCTGCCCGGGCTCAATCCTTTTTTGATGAATCGGAAAAATATTATCGGCAACTACTCAGGCAGAACGACTCTATCCTGGGGGGGTATCTGGGGCTCGGGATTTCATTGCGCCAGCAGGAAGAGTATGGCGCGTCTGTGCAAATTCTGGAAGAGGGAATCACACAATTTCCGGAGGAGGTGGAACTCTATGAACATCAGGGGATATCCTATTACATCTCCCAGCAATACGATTCTGCGAGATCCAAGCTGACGACTGCATTGCAAATGGATAGCACCTCCATGCGTTCGCGGCATTTCCTGGCGTTCACCTATGATCAATTAGGAAAAAAAGATTCTGCGGAGGTCATTTACAAGGAGTTGTTAGAGGCCGCGCCGGAAGAGCCGCTCTATCTGAATAATTTGGCATATATGTATGCAGTCGAGGGCAAAAATCTGGATAAAGCGCTGGAA
Organism: Candidatus Neomarinimicrobiota bacterium; assembly: GCA_021734025.1. NCBI lineage: Bacteria > Pseudomonadati > Fidelibacterota > Fidelibacterota bacterium. The sequence goes on along the minus strand of JAIPJS010000024.1, from coordinate 29,834 downwards.
ATGGTGAACCGCGCTTTGGAACTTGAACCGAAAAATGCATCCTATCTGGATACCAAGGGATGGGTGTATTTCCAGCAGGGCAAGTATGCCAAGGCAAAGAAATATATTGAAAAAGCCCTGCAGATCAGCGGGGCGAATGTTGAAGTATTGGAGCACTTAGGGGATGTCTACTCCAAACTCGGCCAATCCGCCAGGGCGAATGAATTATACGACCAGGCGCTCAAACTGGATCCGGACAACCAGGAAATCCGGCAGAAAATCAGGTAACTATGCCCTCGCTTCGATTAACATTATCTGTGATGATTCTGACCGTCCTGTTTATGAATTGTGCCGGACGCCCTGGCTTTCGGTTAATGCCAACTGATCAAACTCCTCAACAACTGTCCGAAGAAATCGAAGCGGATTTCAATACCATCAAATCTTTCCAGGGGAGTGCCACACTGACCCTCGATACTCCGGAACAGTCCGGTCGGATTCGCAGTCAGATCATGGTAACGCCTTTTACCCTGGCCATTGTTGAAATTAAGACGCCATTCGGAGGACAATTCGGGACATTGGAGGTGCGGAAAAACTATCTGTCCTTTTATAATGCGAAGGGTGAACTGGATTACATCGGCGCACCTGATGAATTAGGAATCCCCGGAATGCCGGCGATTATGACGGGACGTCAGGACCTCCTCCGGATTCTCATTGGAGCCATCAATTTCCCCAGTGATGCTACGACAGAACTGATACAGGATGAGATGACGGAAAGTTCGTATATACTCCGGTATCAAACGGAGGATGCAACGTTGCAGTATTGGGTTGATCCGATGAGCCGAAAGATTACGAAGTATGAAGAAACCAATAAGAGTACGGGGGTGGAAACCACAATTACACTTACCGATTACGCGGAAGTCGATGGGATAAAACTGCCCCGAACCATTCAGGTGGAGCAATCGGCACTCAAGCGGTTTTTCAGCATCAATTACCATGAGATAAACATTCAACGAAACGGACAGGCCCATGCCAGCTGACAATCCTGTGAAGGTTTCCGTAATTATTCCGGCCTTCAATGAAGTGGAATCGCTGCCCGAGTTAATGGACCGGATTACCACGGTATTAACGGATTATGCTTCCGAGAACTATGATATATGGGTTATTGACGACGGCAGCTCGGACGGAACAGCCGGCGAAATGGAACGACTTGTTACTCAATATCCGAGTTTGAATTATGTTCGATTTCGCAGGAATTACGGCAAAGCCGCGGCGCTCATGGAGGGTTTCCGCCGGGTCCGGGGCGAATACGTGATTACCATGGATGCGGACCTCCAGGACGATCCTGAAGAAATTCCGGAACTGGTAGAGATGCTGGAGAATGGCACAGATCTAGTCTCCGGCTGGAAAAAGGTCCGGCACGATCCCCTATCGAAGAGGCTGCCGTCGAAACTGTTTAACGCGGTGACCCGCTGGACCACTGGCATCAATATCCATGATTTTAACTGTGGTTTAAAAGCCTACCGGAAGAATGTGGTAAAAGACCTCAACATCCATGGGGAGCTCCATCGATATATCCCGGTCATGGCGCATTTTCTGGGATATAGTATTGGCGAGAAAGTGGTACAACATCACCCGCGGCAGTACGGCAAAACGAAGTACGGGGTGGCTCGGTTTTTCCGCGGGTTTTTTGATTTTATTACCGTCCTTTTCCTCAGTAAATACACCAAACGCCCCATGCACTTCTTTGGTATGGGCGGCCTTATCATGACAGGACTGGGACTGGGAATTAACCTTTATCTTGCGATCTATTGGTTTATGGGCGGCTCATTAAGTAATCGTCCGCTGTTATTCCTGGCGGTATTATTAGTAATTGTCGGTGTGCAGCTCTTTTCCATTGGATTGTTGGGCGAGATGCTGGCCTATCAGGAACGCGGTAGGGACAAACCGCAAATCCGTGAAATCATCGAATAGATATCGTGGCTGCTTCGCCGGAAGTCATCGTTGTAGGTCCGGCTTCTCCCTATCGGGGCGGGATTGCGAACTATACGGGGCAATTATCGACTTCGTTAAATGAAGTCTTGCCGACCGAGATCGTCAACTTCACCTATTTATATCCCGAAATCCTCTTTCCGGGCAAAACGCAGTTTGCTCCCAATCCACAGGAGTTGTCTGTACCGAACACCCGGAAGTTATCTTCGGCGAATCCACTCACCTGGTACTCCGTATCCAGTTATATCAACGAGCGAAGTCCCAGGGCGGTAATTTTTCAGTGGTGGCATCCGTTCTTTGCTCCGGCGTACCATTTTATTGCACGACGGGTCGGGAGTGAACACACCTCGATTATTTTCCTGTGTCACAATGTGGAACCCCATGAGTCTTCGTTTTTCGATAAGCAGCTATTGCGATATGCATATAATCCTGTAAAGAAATTTCTGGTACAGTCCTCTCTGGAAATGGAGCGGCTACTGGAATACAAGCCGAATGCGGAGACCAGAGTCCATACTCATCCAGTCTACTCATTTTTCCCGGAACCAGCACCGGATATGATTCCACCAGTGGAAATTCCTGAGACGGAAATCACCTTATTATACTTTGGGCTCATTCGACCGTATAAAGGGCTGCATGTTCTGTTGGAGGCTATGCCTAAGATCCTGGAATCTCTGGATACTCATCTCTTGGTAGTTGGAGAATTTTATGAGGAGAAGGAGGGCTATTTACAGCAGATACAAGAATTAGGGCTTTCCAATGATGTTACGGTGGTGGACGAGTATGTCCCGGATGCCGAAGTCGGATGGTATTTTCAGAATGCGGATATAGTCGTTTTGCCTTACCTTAACGCAACACAGAGCGGGATAATTCCAATAGCATATCACTTTAACAGGCCGGTGATTGCCACAGAGGTTGGCGGATTGCCGGACGTAGTGTTCGAAGACGAGACCGGGTATTTGGTGCCGCCCAACGACGCCGTCTCGCTTGCTGGGGCTGTCTACAAATATTCGGAGCAGCGGAACAGTATTGATTTTCGGGGAAATATTGTGAAACATTTGGACATGTTTAGCTGGGATTCACTTCGGGATACACTCCTGAAATTAATCTGAACAAATACAATTCAACCAATCAGGTAAAACAGAGTATGCAGACATCAAGGAATATTTTTACCGGGAATCTGGCGAAATGGAAACAGCACGGGCTTGCCTTTGTCATTATAATGGTGGCAATGTTGCTCTATTTCTCTCCAGTCATTTTCCAGAATATGGGACCGCATGCGGAAGATACTATCGCATGGAAAGGTGCTTCTAAAAGTATACGTGATTACAACGCTACTCATGATGACCTTGCCCTGTGGGCTACGAACATGTTTGCCGGTATGCCGGCTGTGAATATCTCCGTTCCGATTGCTGTATATTCAGTGGATACGCTAATACAAAAAATGCCGGTGCCCTGGACATTTCTATATTTCCTGGTGGGCGGATTTTTCTTTTATCTGTTTTTGCGACAAGTCGGTTTATCTTGGTTCGTAAGTGTGTTCGGTGCGTTGATATTCGTTCTGGTACCACACCATCTCGGATTGATTAACGCTGGGCACAATACCAAGATGAGGGCAATCATGTTTACACCGCTCTTGGCCAGCACATTCCTGTTTTATGTGAAAAAGACTTCGATTTTTTCTTTTGGTGCGTTTACACTGGCGTTGGCACTGATGGTGAGGACAAACCATTATCAAATTGTGTATTATTCGGGGTTTTTCCTGTTGGCGCTCGGCGTTCCATTTATTATCCAATACGTCCAAAACAAAGAGTGGAACAAACTGGGATTGCAACTCGGATTACTTATTGGCGTCATTCTAGTGGCCGGCGTCATTTCTGCTCCAAGGATGGTACTGACGGAGCAATATCTGCCGTACAGCATACGTGGATCCAGCGGAGAGACAGAAAACACTGCCCAAGGGGGCGGACTCGATAAAGGGTATGCGACAAAATGGTCCTTCCCTCCTGAAGAAATTACCACATTTATTATCCCGAATTACTTCGGCGGGAGTTCACAGTATGAATATACTGGTAGTGCCGTCCCGCAATTGCAGGGGAGAACCATACCGGCATACTGGGGTGATATGCCGTTTACCAGCACTACACAGTATCTTGGAATTTTGAGTGTTTTCCTCGCACTTATCGGCATTATCAGTTTTTGGAAGAATAACATTGTGAAGGCGTTACTTGTGTTGACCGTTGCAGCACTGCTTATTTCGTTTGGACGCCATTTTTCGCCTGTGTTCGATCTCTTTTTCAACTTTATGCCATTGTTCGACAAATTTCGAGCTCCATCGATGATATTGTATCTGGTACGCATTTCGGCGCCCATATTGGCAGCATTTGGTTTACAGTATGTGCTGGATCTTGATAAGTCCCAGTGGAAACAGCACCTGAAATTACTGGGCGGGGTCGCCGGTGGGATGGCTGTCATCGCACTTATTCCGCTGCTCATGGGAAACCAATTCGAACTGATGAAATCGATGGAGGCACAACAATATCGGGATCAAGTCTTGCAGATGATTCAAAACGCTAGATTGGATATGCTGAAAACTGATGCCTGGCGGGTTCTGATTCTTCTTTTCTTTGCAGGCGGAGCCCTGTATGCGTATCTCAAAAATTATTTGAACGCGAAAGTGTTGGCCCCTATCCTGCTAGTGCTGATGGTCATCGATATGTACGGCGTCGACCGACGGTATCTGCGGGAATTCGTGCCACAAACACAGACCGAACGGGCTATCCAGAAGACGCAGGTCGATAATTATATACAACAGGATACCGGATTATACCGGGTATTTCCCGTGGGAAACCTGTTTAACAGTAATCGCTGGGCATATTTTCACCAGTCTGTCGGCGGCTATCATGCGGCCAAAATGTTCAACTATCAGAAGATGATCGAAGAGAACCTGTATCAGGGCACCGAGCAGGGGAACTCTATTAACTGGAATATCGTGAAGATGTTGAACGTGAAATACCTGGTGGCAGACGGACAAATTCCCAGCGAACACGTCAACATTCTTGGACAGGACCCGCAGCAAAAATGGGTGCTGCATGAAGTCAAAAATCCCGGACCGCGCGCCTGGATGGTCTATAATACGCGGGTTGTTCCGAAAGCGTCGGCGCAGCGTCAGGTGCTCAATCAATCATCATTTAACCCTCTTCGAGAAGCGGTGGCGGGATCCGCGTTTTTGAGCCAGACTACCACCGATTCGGTTGCGTATACAGCGGATGTAAGTTCATTTGATGCGAACAGCATTAAAGTGGAAGTAGAGACACCACGAGAAGGTCTGCTGGTACTGAGTGAAAATTATTTGCCGATCTGGTGGGAGGCGACGATTGATGGAGAACCTGTGGAAATCCACAAGGTCAATGCGTTTCAGCGGGGTGTGGTTATTCCGGAGGGCAGCCACTCAGTGACTATGAACATCGAGGCAACCGTCTTTCATGCCAGCCTGATTTCCGCGAATGTCTTCTTGTGGATAGTGCATGTTATCCTGCTGATTTTCTTTATTAAGCAAATCCCGGCCGTCAGGGAAAAATTGAGCGCCAGGAACAGTGAGTAGTGAACGAAAAACGCTGCTGGTTTTAACCTATTATTTTCCGCCGGCTGGCGGGCCGGGCGTTCAGCGGGTTCTCAAACATGTAAAATACCTCCCGGAATTCGGCTGGGATCCGGTGGTCATCACGGTCGATGGCGGTGACTTTCCTGCCAGAGATGCATCACTGGCGGATGAAATCCCCAACGATGTTCCGGTTTTTCGGGTACCCGCTCTGGAGCCGTATTCCCTGTATCGCAAATTTACCGGCAAATCCGAAGACGAGCATATTCCCGTCGGCACTCTTGCAAAAGAGGATGCAAACACGGGACTCACAGAACGTGTTGCCCGCTGGATACGCGCCAACCTGTTTGTCCCGGATGCCAGAATTGGATGGATATGGCCGGTGATACGCCGGGCATCAAATGTCATTCCTCGTTACAAGGTGGATGCGATTCTGTGCAGTTCACCGCCCCATTCCGTCCATCTAGCAGCTTACCGCCTAGCCAGGAAATTCAACCTCCCGTGGATTGCCGATTTACGTGATCCTTGGACTGATATCTATTATTACCAGGAATTGAACCGGAGCCGGTTGACGCGTTCCCTTGACCGATACCTGGAACGCAAAGTGTTCAAGTCACCTGATGGCGTATTGACGGTCAGTCCATCGTTGGTCGATCAAATTCAGAGCCGGGCAGCGAACCAGAAGGTCACGCTGCTTCCCAATGGCTATGATGCCGGCGATTTTGACCGGAGCGTTTCGCACAGTTATGAACGGTTTACCCTCTCCTATATTGGCAATCTCAAGGCGAATCAGAATCCACCGGCGTTGTGGAAGGCTATCGGAAAATTGATCGAACAGATACCAGGATTCGCCGACGATTTCCAGCTGTATTTAACTGGAAAAACTCATCCGCAGGTGGAGACATTATTGGAGAAATACGGGTTGGCTGATTATGTGAAAATTGACGGATATGTGCCGCACCATGAAGCCACCCGGCGAATGCAATCGGCTGGAGCATTGTTGTTTATTGTGCCCGATGCGGAGGATAATGAGGGCATTCTGACGGGGAAACTGTTCGAGTATCTCGCGGCAGGGCGGCCCATTTTCTCTATCGGTCCACCAGATGGCGACGCCGCCCGGATCCTGAAAGATGCAGAAGCAGGGTCCATGCTTAATTATAGTGACGAAACAAATTTTGTCGAGTCACTCGGAAAATTATACCGGCACTGGAAAAATCAGGATATGGAAACCTTTCTTCCGAATCTCCACGAAGTTCAACGGTTTGAACGAAGCGAACAATCGCGTATATTATCTGTTCTCCTGGAGGAAGCACTAAACAGAGCGAATTAATGACAGATTTCAATGAATCGATAAACTTGACAGATTACGATGTGGATGCGCCCTTTTTTGGTGCATCCGATCTGCTTTTGACGGTGAAAAGTTTTAACCTGCGAGAGATCCGGAAGCGGTATCTTAAATCGAAGTCCCGCTCCAAAAGCGGGAGCGTTGAGCGACGTGAGCCAGCCATAGGCGGACTGGTCTCCGTCAATATCGAAGACGGGCAAATTATCTCCCGGAAGATCATCGGAAAATACACCGAGGCCCGCGGCATTGATGTGCGAAGTGGCAAGGTTGCGTTTTCTTCAGAAGATGAAATTTACATTTTCTCCGGGGATACGGAGAAACCGACAATAATAAACCATCCGTGGCTGTCGTATATTCATACGGTGAAGTTTAATACGAATGCCGACCGGCTGTTGGTTGCCTCCTCCGGGGTAGATACGCTGCTTGAGTTCGATGTGGAAACCGGCGAATGCGTGTGGGAGTGGGTGGCCTGGGAGCACGGGTTGCAGCAGGGGGAAAATCCCGAAACCGGTGAATCGCATTTTCTCACCAGGGATCCAAACGAAGCGGACCAACTGAAATCTCAGGGAAAGAACGTTCTGCTAATACGAAATCCCGGGGAAGAAAAATTGCCGACTGCCATGCGGGCCGCTTTTATGAACTCGGCAGAATATGAAAGATCGGATTCTGTGGTTGCTACGTTTTTTCATTTTGGCGAGGTTCGCCGGATCGATAAATCTACAGGCAAAATGGAGACAATCATTTCCGGGCTTGAAAAGCCGCATGGGGGTATGCCGTATCACTCAGGGTACCTCGCCACGGATACGGCAGGCGGACGAGTTGTTCAGCAGGATGCTGCCGGTATGAGAGAGTTTCGTTTTGCGGGACTTCCCGGAAAATCTGAGGCGGTCCGGGACCTGGAATGGCTCCAGACCAGTCACTGGAATGATGAGCAAACTGTAACAGTTGATTCCAACCGCACCAATTTGACATTTTTTAACTCCTCCTATAGAAAACGGATGCATGTACAGTACAATCCGGACTGGGCGGTACAGGATTTTATTTTTGTCAACTCCGGGCTGTCTTCCGTGATCGATAAGGTGCAACAGTGGTTTGCCGAATCGGTGGAGGCGTAAGATGGATTCCCAGAACCCCAAAGTGAATCTGTTTGTCATCGGAGTGAATAAAGCTGGTTCCAGTTGGTTATATTACCTGCTGAATGAACATCCGGATATTTTTATGTCCGAAGTGAAGGAGTTGTACTATTTTGGCTCCGAATACCCGGAAAATCTGAAAAAGTATCATCGTAACTTTGATTTTAGCACTGAATACAAATTCTATGGTGAGGCAACACCAACATATTATCGGGATGAGGGGACGGCACGAAATATCCATGAATATTGCCCGGAGGCAAAAATTTTGACGATCGTCCGGGATCCGATTCAAAGATTACATTCGCAGTTCTATTACCATAAGCAGCTCAACCTGGTTGCGGAGAATAAGAAGGTAGAGGAAGCGGTCGAAGTAGAAAATCACCTCATTTCGGACAGCCATTACGAGAAAACGCTTCCGGTATTCGAAGAAATATTTGGCAGTGAGCAGGTTTTGCTCGTCAGTCTCGAGGAAGCCAAAGCGGATGAGAAAAAGGTTTGGGAAGAAGTCCAGAGATTTCTGGGGCTTCAGATAATTCAGTTTCCCGGTGAACGCAGCAGATCGGAAAACGCAACAGGAAACAGGTGGTTTCGGCTCGTCTACCGGCTGACGATTCGACCAGTAAAAGTATATTTCCCGGGACTCTACAAGTGGCTACTCCAAAGCCAATTTATGCGATGGGCCAAGAATTCGTTGCTCCGGGTGCTTGGAACAGCCCGAAAGGAACCGATTTCACCCGAAACTAGAATGGCTTTGGAGAAAGAATTTGAGCCTACTTACAATTTTCTTCGAGAGCGGGGATTAACTGCATCAATTGCCCGAGATAAATCATTGAGACCAGAGGAAATGAATACAGCATGAAAACTCTACCCTTTACGAAGGTTCTTGCGTTATCGCCGCATACTGACGATATCGAATTCGGCTGCGGTGGAACTTTATCTAGGCTCCTGGAACAGGGAGCAGAGGTACATACGGCAATATTTTCACTTTGTCAGGAATCAGTCCCCGAAGGATTCCCTGATGATGTGCTATTGCACGAAATGCATGCTTCGGCAGATGTTCTCGGCATTCCCCAAAAGAACCGGCATATCTTCAATTATCCAGTGCGTCGCTTTCCGGAACACCGCCAGGATATCCTGGAAGACTTGGTACAATTGAAAAAGGACCTGCAGCCAGATCTGGTTTTGACTCCTTCCACGGATGATGTCCATCAGGATCATGAAGTGATTTCGAAGGAGAGTATCCGGGCGTTCAGATTCTCTTCGCTTTGGGGCTATGAGCTTCCCTGGAATAATTTGAGTTTTCAAAATCAGGCAGTCGTTGGATTGAACGAAAAATATTTGGAGCAAAAAACGGAGGCTCTGAGTTGCTACAAATCCCAGGGGTTTCGCCCGTACAGTGATCCGGAATTTTTTCGTGCCATTGCCAGAAGCCGTGGTATGCAGAACAAGCGGGATTTGGTGGAAGTGTTTGAATTGATAAAGCTAGTGCTATGAATCCTGATTGAGAATTGTAAAGGAAATTATATCAAAAAAAACATTTAAATTTCACTAATAGAGATTCATTTGAAAATGTTAAAAATTGATGCTCACATGCATGTTAATTTTAATGGGTTTACAGTTGAGGATATTATACAATACCTTGATACTAATGGAATTGACAGATGCTGGCTAATGAGTTGGGAAGAACTAAATCCAGTAATCCCTAAATACTATAAAGACTTACCCATTGAAAATGTGATGGAAGCATATGAGAAATATCCAGAACGAATAATACCCCTGTATGCTCCAGATCCGAGGCGTAATGACCTGAGTGATCAGATTGAAATATACATCGAGAGAGGAATTCGAGGTTATGGTGAAGTAAAAGTGCCTCTAAGATGGGATTCAACTGAAATAGAATCGCTTCTCTTATTACTTCAAAAGCACAAACTTCCTATTTTATTTCATATGCAGGGAATGAAATCTTATTATATCCCAAAGAGCAATAATCCACTTGAATATGTGTTGGATGAATTAATGAATGAAGGGCTGAATGGGATCCCTCGTAAGTTTCTCTTTATGTTGATGAATAAAGTTACATTTCTAAAAAGGCGTTTATCTGAAAATTTGGTACAATTTCCAGGATATATGCTGGACTTTGAATCATTAGAGCAACAGTTAACTAAATTTCCAACCATAGATTTTATTGGACATGGCCCCTATTTCTGGCGAAATATTGCCCATAGTTTTGATATGGATTTGAATTTTGACCGGGGGCATATTAAAAAGAAGGGTCGCATTTGGAGATTAATGGAAAGTTACGATAATTTGCATGCTGATATTTCTGGTAAAAGTGGCTATAACGCGTTAACAAGAGATACAAAATTCGCCAAACTTTTTATGGAAAAGTTTTATAAAAAAATACTATTTGGAACAGACAATTTTTTTATTGGATTGGAAGAATATATAATGAACTTGGGACTACCTTCATACAAGCTGAAAAGGATTTTTGCGTCAAACGCTGAAGAACTAATTTCTTTCAAGAACTAGGAAATAAAAAAATGAAAGTGGCATTGTTGAGTACCCCAATTTGCGAGCAGTCTTTGCGGACTTTAAAATATTTTGAGAAATTTAACGAAAAAATATCGTTGATTATAATTGAAACCGGTCAAAGGAAGCATTACACAGAACGCGAACGGCAATTTCGGCACAATCATGATAAGTATAACCGGAAATTTCGAAAATATGCATGGTACAGAAGAACTGCTAGATTTTTTTGGGACTTCATCCCCACTTACCTCCAGGATATGGTGAAAAATCAGATAGTTCACATACCATTGTTTCGCAAATTTTCCATAGAATATCAAGCCCGTAAGCGGGGTATACCTGTTAAAAAAGTTAAACGTCATTCATCCAGTTTATCAAAAAAATATTTGCAAAAATATCAGATAAAATACGCTCTCCTCATGTCGAGTCAGTGGCTTATCAAAGATCCATTGCTTTCAATGGATGTTCTCTCAATTATTAATGTGCATCCCGGATTTTTACCAAAACACAGAGGATTAGACTCCTTACCATGGTCCATCTTAGAAGGTGATCCTATTGGTTTGACAGCTTATATACTGGATGAAGGGGTGGATAGCGGACCAATTCTGGAATTCTATCCAATGAAGGTAAAAAAAGGTGACACAATAGGACTGCTCCAGAGACGAATGAATAAACTAATTCCTAAATTATTGTTGTCAGTACTCTATGCGATGGAAAATGGTGAGATTTATCCTACGCCCCAAACGGAAAAAATGAAACTGCATAGACCAATGACATTCAGTGAATTGGAAATGGCAGAATCATTATTGCAGCAGAGATTTTAACTATTTTCTTTTGAATATTGCACAAAGCCAGTAAGGTTTTTTTTGCGTCACAACAGCATTAAATGCATCTGTAAATAATGAAATCAGATTGGGTTTGTAGAGGGCTATTTGATCTGTTTGACAATTGGGGCATTGTGTATATCGCTGCTTGCTGAAGTAAGTCCACCTATTACCGAGGTTTTGTCGAATCCTAAGCAATGGCTTTACATAAGATCGGACTAACCTCCCGCAGGTTTTGTATCTAGCCAGACGGTAATCAGGGAAGAGATAATCTAGTTTTTTATGATCAAATCGCTGAAAATGATGAGACACATTAAAAATTAATCCGCAATTTTTACACTTGATGCTATTTTTTCCTAAGGTCTCATCATTCGGTACTGTAATGATTATATGTGGTGCATTCAGAGATTGTAGCTGAAAAACAGCATCCTGTAGCTGGGTATCATTCAAATGTTCAAGAACCTCACTACAAATCACTAGATCTATATGATTTCGCCGAATTGGTAGGTGGGTAATATCACCACATATTGCAGGCATTTCGAGTTCTTGTAATGAAGAAAGACTAAAATCAAGTCCACATAGTGCACCATTATTGACCACGAAATTGTTGGTCAGAACTCCATTACCGCACCCTACATCAAGAAGTGTGTTCGGATCACATTCCTTAATCCATTTATTTAGAAGATCTAATTTCTCTTGGGTGTGCTTATTGAGATGGTGTTCTTCTCTGACTTGCTTTTCGTTGTAAAAAGTTCGTTCACTCATAATTGTGGGATATAGTCTTATACATTTCAGTCAGATTTGTTGATGAAACCCCCCAGTTAAAAGAATTCTGTACAGCATCGTATGCACGTTTTCCCATAACCGGCCATTCTTGCCTTTTTGAAATCAATAGCAATATTTGGTTAACAAGATGCTCTATATCTCCAGACTTATATGTATATCCGGATTTTACCTGCTGGATTATTCTTTTAATCGGAGTGCAATTGGAAGCCAAAACGGGTTTTTTAAATGCCATGTATTGGGTCAGTTTATGTGGAATAGTCGTATCGGTATGGAGTGATTTGATATGAGGGATTAAACAGATATCACTATCCTGAATATATTTAGGCAATTCAGTATGGGGTTTTCGTCCAAAGAAATACACATTCTCCAGGTGAAGTTCATTTGTTAAGAATTGCAAATGGTCTAAATAGCTTCCGTCACCCACAATCCAAAGTTTTAGTTTGAGTCCTTTTAATTTCGGTTGAGCCAATGCGTTTATTATTTCTTGTAGTCCGCGATGATAATTAATTGCTCCGATATATAAGAAATTGGTAGTCTCTCGTGTTGATAAGTTGTCGGTTCTGGAAGTCTGCAATTTTTCTTGGGGCAAATGAAAGCGCTGCAAGTTAACATAGTTAGGTACGATGTGAATTTTGTGAGAAGGTATCCCCCTTTGAATATAGTATTGTTTTGATTCTTCAATAACCACAATAATTTTTTTTGTTTTCCTCAGCCACTCCAGTTCTTTCTTCTTCCAGGAAGATTTATCAATAACTATACTCCCCGGGAAAGTATTTGCAAAATCATAAACATCTAGTGCTGCTGGATAATTTTCATGAAGATCTGCAATTATTGGGATTCTTGCACCCATTTTCTCCCGAAGGAAAAGACAAACTGGCACCATATACAAATCATGTGCGTGGAAGATATCTATCGATTGGGACTTAAGTATCCGGGAAAGGGGTTTCCTCCAAAGCATAGAGAAAACAGGTAAAATTGGTGTAATCTGTTTGAATTTTTTTGCGAAAAACCTATTGACTGGAAGGCGCACAACCTTGGCGTACCCTAAATCTTCCTGAGTATCTTTGCCTGGATGACTATAAGAAAAGATACTCACTTGGTGGCCATCCTGGGCAAGCGAACGTGCCTCATATTCCACTCGTTCATCAGTAGGAAAAATTTTATCGACAACCATTCCTATTCGCATTGTATTCTTTTCAACCTATCAGGACTATCGTAAAAATTTTCTAATAAATTCTAACCCTTGACCGTATTTTTTTTCAAGTTCTATGAAAATAATTTCATCGTTCTCGTCAAAAGCATTAGAAAGTTTTAATATGGTAATATATAGAACAAAATAGATTATAAATATTAAAAGTCCTAGCCATATACGCTGGGGTTCATATAACAATGAGAGAAGCCCCGATAACCCAATCCCAACCAAGGTGATTTTCGTAAATACCATAGAAAACGGTTGGATTTTATAGAATAGCCACAATTCAGTCAGAGTAATGGCATTAAAAAGGAAATATGAAAAAGCAGTTGCGATTGCGCCACCAAAGATTCCATATTTTTGAATGAGAAAAAAATTGAGTATGACATTCACGGATAAGGAAACCAAGGTATTTATTAAATGTAGTTTTGTTCGGCCGATGACGACCATCAGATTGTTTGCTGGGCCCACTGAGGCTGAAAAGAGGTAACCCAATGCAATAATCTGGAGAACGAGTGTTGCCTCGGCAAATTGTTTGCCGAATACTACCAGAATAAAAAACCGCGGAAAAAAAAATATTAAGGAAAACAACGGAACAGTTAATAGATAAATCCACTTAGTGGAGATAGAATAAATTGAATCTAAGGTTGAGTAATCATTTTGCGCAAACTTTTCTGTCATGGCTGGCAAAAGGAATGGGGAAAAACTAGTGATGATGAGTGTTAATAGTTCACCGATCGGAACAGCAGCGTTGTAAATTCCCACATCTGCTTGGCTCTTAAAGTAAGCAATCATTAAGGTATCAACCCTAAAGAGCATTTTATAAACTATTGCTGCCACAACTAATGGCCAAGAGAATCGAAAGAGTGCCTTAACCTCGCGGAGTTCGAACGAAAGTCTGGTAGTTCTAATGGGCTCGGTCGAGAAAATAGCAATGGTGCTGATGGTTCCAATCAGAAAAAAGGTGCAAAGATATACTAGTCCAAGATAACGGACTGGAAAGTTTTGCCAAATAAGAATCAGTAAAAAGAATAAAATCAGAGCAAATCTTCCGACATCGCGTATCAGGGAAAATGGAACCATCTTTTTGAGGCCTCTATACACATTTGCCGAAAGTTGCAACCACACATAAAATGTTAACCCGACTCCGAAATAATTAATGAAGGAGGCCATCGCCTTATTGTGGAAATAGTGAAGGGCAATCGGTTCACTGAATAAAACTAATAACACACCAAAAAACAGGCTCAATGTGGTGCTTAATGAATAACCGGCAAATAGCATATTTTTGAGGCTTTTTTTCTTGCCTGTATTTAGATAATATGCAATTTGTCGTGGTATAGAAGTTGAAAATCCCAGGAGCGCAATCGTAGACAAAATTGTAAAAAGCGCAAGAGCTGATTGTAAATGGCCATACCCTTCCGGCCCATATACTCTGCCGATAATTGCACGGATGACAAACCCTAGAAAACGGGAAAGGAGCATGCTAAAAAAAACTATCCCGGCTCCTTTAGCAATTCCCCGAACGAGTCGTTTGTGGTTGAGTTTTTCGCCCGACATGCTGCAATTATAGCAATTCAGCAGTATAATCCATAGCTGGATTTCTTTATATTACCGAACAATCACCGATTAACAGGTAAGAAAAGAAGCTTCCATGAAAGCCTACCGCACCGCCGGCCGCATGAAGGCCTTTTTATTTATTCTCGCCATCCTGATTGTTTTGGGTGCGTTGATCTATACCCAGTCACTGGTGAATCGGATGAGGGATGACGCCCGGGAGTTCCTGAACTTCTACGCCGATGTGTACGCCCGGGCAGCGTCTGAATTCGAAGGCGAGGACTACAGCTTCATCTTTGAGCAGATTATCCAGCGGATCAACTTTCCCATAATCATCAGTAATGAGCGGAACAGCCGACCGACAGCGTGGAAAAATATCGGAATCGATCCAACGGATCACAGTCAGGAGGCCATCGACAAAATCACAGAAAGAATGCACCAGATGGATGAATCCACCGACCCGATTCCGCTGACATATGAAGATATTGTCCTCGGATACATCCACTATGGTGATTCGAATCTCATCCGGGAGCTCCAGTGGCTTCCATTTATTGAGATTGGGGTGGTGGCCCTGTTTATTCTGATTGGCTACATGGGCTACCAAACCATCCGGAAGAGCGAACAACGGCTCATTTGGGTGGGGATGGCCCGGGAGACGGCACATCAGCTCGGGACGCCAATTTCCTCGCTGCTGGGGTGGATTGAATTGCTGCGTGAGCAAAAAGGTGACGAATCAATCAAGGAGATTACTTCGAGTATGCGCCAGGATGTCCATCGGCTGGAGCAGATTGCCGCGCGGTTTTCCCAAATCAGTACTCAGGCCCATCTCAAGGAAGAGAATTTGGGGGAAATAATCCGCAACGTCACCGAATATATCGAGCGGCGTCTGCCGCGCATCGGTAAAAATGTAGAGTTGCAGCTGGACTGTGATTTGGATTTCGAATTTCCCATGAATCCGGAGCTCATGGCGTGGGCGCTGGAAAACCTCATTAAAAATGGGATCGACGCCATCGAGAAAAAAACCGGTACGATCACGATCAAATGCGATCATCCTGAGGGGAACAGATTGACAATTGATGTAATTGATACCGGCAAAGGAATCGCCGATTCCGGCGATCGTAAGAATATCTTTAAACCGGGATATTCCACGAAAAAGCGCGGCTGGGGGCTCGGGCTTTCGTTAACCAAACGGATTATCGAGGAATATCATAAGGGGAAACTGGAACTTATTGACTCTGTGCCCGGCGAAGGTACACAAATCCGCATCACCCTCTATCCCGGATCTTTGGATTCCAGAAAAAACAAGAGAAATAGCCGCGGCTGACCCGGACGATTACGACAGTTCTCACAATCTATTGGAATTACCTCTTTATTCTTTCATCGGTGGGCACTAATTTTCTTATACAAAAGAGCTTACAAACCCGATGAAATTATAGCAGAGGAGAAGTGAATATGAAAAAATTATTTCGTACGCATACCGCGGAAGCACACTGTGATATCCCGTGCGGCGTCTATGAAAACGACTCCATCAAGCATGCCGCGGAGACGGTCTTCAAGATGGCAACCAAAATGCACGACCTTGATCAGCCGGGGCCGGATGCTTCACACGACGAAGTCGTGGCGTACCACAACACCATGTCACGGTATGTCCAGGTGAAAGAAGAATATGCACACGAATGTAAAGAGCAGCTGCTAATTCTCTGGACGGATTTTTTCAAGCCGGAGCACCTGGAAAAGTATCCGGAATTGCATAACAAAGTTTGGAATACAACCAAGCTCTGCTCCAAGGTAAAGCGTGAAGGTACCGTTGAGGCCGCAAAGGAACTGAAGGCCGCAGTCGGTGAGATCGCGAAGATTTTTGAGGAAGTCCAGGGGAGCAGCGCCACGTACGAATACTAAATGAGACTGTATCGAATTACCGGTCAAAGCATGGCGCCCTCGCTTCGCGAGGGCGCTCGTGTTTTTGTCACCCGCTGGGGCAGGAAACGGGTTGGTGATGTCGTAGTTCTCCGGCATCCGTCACGACAGACAATTCACACAGTCAAACGTATTGTCCAGCGTCTGGATACCCAGTTCTACGTGGAAGGAGACAATATAAACGCTTCCACGGACGGTCGGCACTTCGGCAGAGTAAAGGCCGAGGATATAGTTGGTAAGGTCCTTTTTCAGTATCACCCTACATTTCGTTGGTATCTTTAGACAGAGTAAAAGAGTTACACATTCAGGTCAGCAAGGAGTGCTTTCCTGGAAGCAGGTTCGACTTCTACCGTATGAGTGTACTCCGGATTTTCAGTCGCAAAAGCCATCGATCGTGTATCATTCGCAATCGCCTGGATTGCGTCGTCGGTCAGCTGAAATTCGACAAAAGCCACCGGAGATCTCCGGTCCGGAGTAATGGTTCCTGTAACGATTTCTTCGCCGTTAAATTGTATTTTCAATCCGGTTTGGGCTAATGCCGGTAGCAGGTTCAACCGGGGTTGAATATTTTCTTTTTTTGGAATCCGGAGTACGAGGTTACCGGACAGGTGCCCGTCCTCCGGCAACAGGGTATTGTACTCCTTTATGACCGACCGTAAGGCATCATCATCCGCAATTCGCTGGCTCCGAAGAAAGTCTTGTAGCTGAAACAATACGGTCCGATAGGTGTGTATCCGCAAAATGAGGTGGGGGCCAAGGTAAAACGTACGAACCTCCTGCGCCTGACGATACTCTTTGAATTGCTCTTCGCGGTGATTGTCAAAGGTATAGATATCTGTGACATTTTCCCGGGTAATCTCTAGCATAAAAATAATATGCAACGATTTCGACAGAATACAAAGCGGTCAATACTGCGCAGGACAGCCGAAATTGGCTCAGATTATCCGGAGGTGCAATCCTGACAGATCCCGTACATTTCCAATTTGTGGGAGTTGACCGTGAAACTTTCCAATGAGCCGCTCAGATTTTCAACGAATTCATCCGTATCCATTGCGACGTCGTAAATTGTGCCGCATTCCTCACAAACACAGTGAAAATGTTTAGAGCGGTTCCCATCATATCTGGTAATATTGTCGTCTAAAATGACTTCCCGAATCTGCCCCTTTTTGACGAGGTAATTGAGATTTCGGTATACGGTACCCAAACTTATGTTCGGGATTTGCTTCCGGACGGTCTCGTACACCCACTCTGCTGTGGGGTGCCGCTTGGTACCCTCCACGGCAACCAAGATAGCTTCACGTTGTCGACTGTATCGCTCTTTGGCCATTGTATTTCCTCTATTATAATACGATCTGTTCATCTGCTTCGCCGTTATATAAGTATCAGTAATCAATACTATTATAAACAGGGGCGATTTCCAATGAAAATCTTGCGTGCCATATTTGACAAGGCCGGTAGTTCGACTTTTCGGGAAAATAGAGAAGTGGTTCGGGTAAATCCGCGAATACAGACAGATTAGCCGCCGAGTGTCACATCCAGGAACATCATGACGACGAAGCCGATTAAGACACCAAAAGTCGCTTCACGTTCATATCCCTTCCGGTGGGACTCCGGAATAATTTCATTGCTGATAACATAAAGCATGGCGCCGGCGGCAAAGGCCAGTCCCCAGGGAAGCAGCGGTCTGGAGATTTGAATGATGCCTGCGCCCAAGGCGCCTCCAACCGGTTCCACAAGTCCGGAGAGCAGCGCAATCCAAAGCGCATAACCTTTGGTGTAATTGTGAGAAACTAAGGCCATAGCCACGACCAGACCCTCAGGAATATTCTGAAGTCCGATCCCGATGGCAAGCACCAGGCCGTCGTGGACATTCCCGGTGCCGAATCCAACGCCAACGGCCATGCCTTCCGGAAAATTATGGAGCGTAATTGCCAGGATAAACAGCCAGACACGTCGCAGTTTATACGTGTCAAGCCCTTCCCGCCCCTTTATAAAATGCTCATGCGGCAGGTACCTATCTCCGAGAAAGAGGAAAAATCCGCCGAGCATAATGCCGCCAACCATAACAAACGCAGCATAGGTTGTTGTTCCGCCGCCGGCAGTGGCAGCATCAATACCCGGGATAATCAGTGAAAAGGATGTGGCTGCCAGCATAACACCAGCACCGAATCCGAGCATGGTATCCTGAGCACGTTGGGAAATCGAAGTTGTGAAGAGTATCGGAAGTCCGCCAACACCGGTGGCTAAACCGGCCGCTAAACTGGCAAAAACGCCGAGATAAAATATAGGGATCACTTCTGTCAGCGATGTAATTACATCCATAAGATTTTACCGGCTATGTGTTAAAATTTGTAAAAGTCCATTTTGGAAAAATCTGATATCAAAAGCAACATGAGAATCATGCAAATGCTGACCTGTCATCTTTTGGGAGAACGACCTGTTTTCAGGACCCGCGTGATAGCGATAAGGTCTTGTTAATGCGAAATGCCCTGAGTGTCATAGGTGCGGAATTCACATGTCACTTTGGAAAGCGACCATACGCAGAAGGGGGACATTTTGCATTTCGGCCAATTTACACCGCCCGCGTTAGATGTTATTGGGGAACCCTTGTTATTCTTGACATTCGTCACAGGTGCCATAGAGCTCCAGGCGATGAGAAGAAATATCGAAATCCGGGATATTTGTCTGGATTGCCTGGATTACAGAATCGGAAGCCCCGGGGATATCCTGGATTTTGCCGCATTCGGTACAGATACAATGGTAGTGTTGCTCCATGTAGTCCTCGTAGCGCTTTATGTTATCGTCAAAGACGACCTCACGGATCTTTTCCTCCTCTGTCAGCACCCTGAGATTTCGGTAAACTGTTCCCAGACTGATATTCGGGATCGACTCCCGCACCTGTTCGTATACCATTTCAGCTGTTGGGTGATTCGAGGCACTCTTCACAACCTCGAGTATTGCGGCACGCTGACGACTATATCGTTTTGCAGGCACCATAATCTATCAAATATTATATTATATTATTTTAATTAGTAATTATTATTGTTATTAAAATAGTCGATATTGCGAGGTTGTCAAGGGTGAAATTGAGAATTATTTGCAATAAGCTGAACGTTGTTTTGTGATGGGAATGGAAGCAGTGGACTTCATAAAGAACCTTTCATCATTTCAGGATTTGTTTAATGGGATGGCCGAAAATACGTGCCCGTTTTATCCCGCCATCCAGAAAACCACGTGTGTAAACTCGTGGATGAATGGTTTTCTGGGCGGGATTCCGCCCAGACTCCGCCCAATGGCGGAGTCGAAACAGGAACCCCGGCTGTAAAGCCGGGGGCTCAATCTTATACGGGATACGAATCGCAGGTCTGCCCGGGAATCCCTATCTTTCCTTGACATTCATGGGGTGGCAGCGTAAAATTCGCAAAATAAGTCGGAAGTAAAACAAAAAGGAGACGCTTGTGTTTACTCAATTGTACGCCATGGGACAAACCGCAGAAGGACAGGAACCGAGCCTGCTCATGTCCCTGTTACCGATTATTATCATTTTTGCTATTATCTATTTTCTGATGATTCGCCCCCAGTCCAAACGGCAAAAGGAGAAGGAACAGATGCTGGAGGCCCTGAAGAAGGGGGATCGGGTTGTAACCGCGGGCGGTATTCACGGAACAATTGAAGGCTTTCGGGAGAAGGAAGGCCAGGTGATTCTCCGGATTGCCAAAGATGTAAAGATCAATGTCACCCGGAACAGCATTTCATCCACCGTTGGCGATGATGACAATGAAAAGAGCAGCTAAGCACGATCCATGATTTTGCAACTTACGCACTACGGGCAGGATATTCTGCGCAAGAAAACCAGGCGGGTGAGGGAATTCGGCGAGGCACTGGAACCGCTCATCGAGGACATGTTCGAGACCATGTACGACGCAGACGGTATTGGACTCGCCGCCAACCAAGTCGGTGTCGATAAGGCTATCGCTACCATCGATATTTCCCAGTATGATGAATCTATTGAGCCATTTGTAATCATCAATCCGGAAATTTTGGAGACAGAGGGCGACGAGGCTGTGGAAGAGGGGTGCCTGAGCATCCCGGGAGTCCATGAAGAAGTGAAACGGGCTTACCGCATTACAGTCTGTTACCAGACACCGGAGGGAGAAACCGTGGAGGAGGAGGCCGAGGATATCAAAGCACGGGTTATACAACATGAAACGGATCACCTCAATGGTTCATTCTTTGTTGATCGCCTTAGTCCGATAAAGCGCAGATTTCTGCAACGCAAACTGAATACCATTGCCCGCGAGGGTTTTCCCGCCGAGGAAGAGTAACTCACCCATCAGTTCTACTATGCGAATATTGTTTATGGGAACGCCGGATTTTGCAGTACCGTCGCTCCGAAGTCTTGTCGAAAGCCGGCATACCGTCGCAGGAGTGGTGACGGTCCCGGATAAGCCCCGGGGACGCGGTCAGCGGGTCCGCCCATCTGCAGTGAAAAAATTTGCCACCCAATATGGTTTGCCCGTTTATCAGCCAGAGAAGCTGGATGATCCCGACTTTCTGGAAATTGTCGAATCACTCCAACTGGATCTGATGGTCGTGGTTGCCTTCCGGATTTTGCCGCAATCGCTCTATTCCATTCCAGCACAGGGGGCCATTAATTTACATGCATCGCTGTTGCCAAAATATCGGGGTGCCGCGCCGATCCAGCACGCTATCATGAACGGAGAACCTGAAACCGGCGTTACAACATTTTTCCTGAAACCGTCCGTGGATACCGGCGATATTTTATTGCAGGAATCCATTGAAATCGGGCCGGACGAGACCGCGGGGTCTGTCCACGATCGGCTGGCGGAACTGGGTGCAGAAGTTGTGTTGAAAACGGTAACTGGGATCGCAGAGGACTCCATTACGCCATCACCGCAGGATGATTCCGAAGCATCGCCGGCGCCGAAGATCCGGAAAAAGCACCGAACAATCCATTGGGACACCCCGGCTTCCGAGGTTCACAATCATATCCGGGCGCTGTCGCCGTATCCGGGGGCTGTTACGCAGTGGCAGGGCGATCAACTGAAGATACTGCGCGGTCACGTTATGGACAAATTTACGGATGACGGGGATCCCGGTTCAGTCGTATCTTTGAAAGATGATACTATAGGTATCGCATGTGCCAGAGGCATCTATGGAATTACCGAACTTCAGCCTGCAGGGAAGCGCCGGATGAAGGCGGAGGACTTTCTTAACGGATATACCATCGAGATTGGAGAGCAACTCGGTTGAGTGCCCGGCGGATGGCAGTAGAGATTCTGGTGGATGCGGAACAGTCCAACTCGTATATCGATGAGGTACTCCACCGACGGTTTGGTTCCTGGAATGGCTCAGATCGGGACAGACGCTTTGCTCAGGAATTAGCTTACGGCACCACCCGGTGGCGCGGAAAATTGGATTTTATGATCGCCGGACAGTATAACGGTCAATTTCACAAGGCGGAACACCTGGTCAAAATGCTGCTTCGGAGTGGGCTGTACCAGATGCTGATGATGGACTCGGTTCCGGGGCCGGTGGCTATAAACGAAACCGTAGAACTGGCCAAAAAGTTCGGACGCAGAAAGGTCGCCGGGCTCATCAACGGTGTGCTCCGTTCGGTAAAGCGGAATATGCAGGGTATTCAGGAGGAGATTTTATCGCTGGACGACGTGAAGCGGATTAGTGTAGCTCAGTCGCATCCGGAGTGGCTGGTCAGCCGCTGGGTCGACCGCTACGGAAAAGAAGGAGCGCTCCAGCTCTGTCTCTGGGATAATCAGTCACAAAAGGTAACTCTCCGGATAAATACCGAACAAATTTCGGTGTCGGAGTTTATGGAATTATTGATTAAGCAGAACATCGTTCACCAGCGGTCCAAGCTGCTGTCCGAATTTATTATCCTGCGACAGGCTCAGGATGTACTCTGGAACGAAGAGGTTTTTCGTCCGGAATGGTACGCGGTTCAGGATCAGGCGGCCGGTTTGACGTCCCTGCTGGTGGAACCGGAGAATGGCGAGGCTGTTTTGGATTGCTGCGCAGCACCCGGCGGTAAATCGACGTATATTGCCCAGCGATTTCCGGAGGCAGATATTCTGGCGTATGACAGCGATAAAAATCGTCTGGAAAAAGTGCAATCTCTGGTAAAACGCTTGCACCAGCCCAATGTGCAGATTGAGACCGCCGATGCTACGGAATACGATTTCCCGGTGACGGATTGGGCGCTCCTGGACGTACCATGCACCGGCACCGGCGTCCTCGGCAAGCGGGCCGATGCCCGGTGGCGGCGGCGGCCGGAAGACATTCCAAGAATGGTGGAGACGCAGTCAGCCATATTACGGAATATCGCCAGAAGCGTAAAACCGGGTGGCGTTTTGGTCTACAGTACCTGCACCCTGGAGCCCGAAGAAAATTGGGGTGTTGTGGAAAAGTTCCTTGAAGAGAATCCGAACTTCCGTATTATACCGATACCGGATATGATTCCAGAGCGATTTCAGGATGAAAAGGGTGCAGTAATGGTATTACCGCACGTTCATAATATGGATGGTGCTTTTGCAGTCAGAATTCAGCGGGAGAATGAGCAGTGAAAAAGAAGTTAATTCCGGTCCTGCATTATCTTGGATCCTTTCTTCTGATTGGGCTGGTGCTGGCAGTGCTCGTCGACCAGGTGATTATGCCGTTGTACGTCAAACACGGACAAAAAGTCAACCTGCCGGATGTTCGCGGTATGAAATACGAGGAAGCCAGCGAGTTGCTGACTTCTATGGAATTCACGCCGGTCAAGGGCGACATGAAATATAATGCCGAGTTCGAGCCGGGACAGGTTATCGATCAACAGCCGGATCCGCGCGCCACGGTAAAAACCGGCCGACGGGTTTACCTCACGGTGGCCATCGCAGAAAAATTTATTGAAATGCCGACCCTTGTTGGCAAGACCGTTCGGGGAGCGAAACTGGATCTCTCACGGGTTGGCCTCCAGGTAGATACCATATTACAGGAATATTCGGACACATTCCCGGAGGATGTCATCTCGTGGCAGTCCGTCAAACCGAAGGGCTTGATTCGCCGGGGGTCAGAAGTGACGCTTCGGGTGAGCAGGGGGAGAAATCCCAATGTGTTCGAAGTGCCCGATTTGGTAGATATGAGTCTGGAAGAAGCCAAAAACCGGCTCAGCGAGGAAGGTCTAGAACTTGGTCGTTTGGAATACGTCCAAAAGCCGGATTTGGTACCGTATACCGTGCTGGAGCAATCACGGGAACCGGGACAAACGCTCACCGAACCGCGACCGGTGGATCTGAAGGTCAGCGTGCTGAACCTGAACGATATTTTTAATGAACAGATGAGGCAGCAATAGTTATGAAGAAAAAAGTTATCCCGTCCCTGTTATCCGCGGATTTTTCGAAACTGGCACAGGAGATTAAGAGCGTGGAATCCCAGGGCGCCGACTGTCTCCATCTGGACGTGATGGACGGTCACTTTGTCCCGAACCTCACCTTCGGCCCGATGATCGTGGAGGCCGTCCGGCGTATCACCGACTCATACCTCGAAGCTCACCTGATGATGGAAAATCCATCGGATTTTATACCTCGGTTTGCTGATGCCGGCGTCAACACCATCATGATTCAGCAGGAGACCTGCCCGCATCTGCACATGGATCTCGAAAGGATTCGTGACGCCGGCGCCAGGCCGGGCGTGGTGCTCAATCCGGGAACGCCCATCGAAACTATTGCCGAGGTGCTGCCCTATATCGATCAGATCCTGATTATGACAGTGAATCCGGGATTCGGCGGACAGTCGTTTATCGAATCCATGCTGGATAAAATCAGCAGGACAAAGCAGATGATCGGAAATCGGGATATTATCCTTGAGATTGATGGTGGCGTGGATCTCACGACTATTGAGCCGGCCAGAGATGCCGGAGCGGATTACTTTGTGGTGGGATCTTCCATCTTTGGAGAGTCCGATCCCGGACAATCTTATACCGAATTGTCCCAAAAACTGGGCAGGATTGCATGACTTACCGGCAGGAACTCGGTCGCAAGGCCATCCACCTCGGTTCGTCCATTATTCCTATTGCCTATTTTTTCGTCAGCAAGCCACTTATTCTGAGCCTGCTGATCCCCGCAACATTACTAACCATCACCATCGATTACGGGCGCCGCTACGTTAAGTGGATGGATACCCTCTTTAATTTCTTATTCGGATACGTGCTCCGGGACGACGAAGAGGCAGAATACTCGCTCACCGGCGGCTCGTACGTGATGCTGGCCGAAGTTATCGCCATTCTCCTGTTTCCAAAGTTTATCGCGATCGCCGGACTTCTGACCTTGTCTATTGGCGATTCAGCTGCCGCGCTGATTGGGCGCCCTTTCGGAAAGCACAAGCTTTATGGGGAAAAAACCTGGGAGGGGACTCTTGCATTCCTGATAAGCTCTGTGATTGTAGTGAGCCTCATCCCCGGAATCCCAATCTGGGCAGCCATACTTTCCTCGGTGGCGGGCGCATGCGTGGAACTCTTCTTCAACGTAGTTGATGACAATATCTTTATCCCCGTTGCCAGCGGGATAGTCCTTGTCTTGCTGGCAGTAGGGTAACGCAATCGGTTCCTTGCGTCAAATGGGTCTGCACTCTATCTTATTAAGATGATTCAGTTTGCCACACCATGGATTCTCTGGGGGGCGCTGGCTGCAGCGCTGCCAATACTTATCCACCTGTTCGGAAAGCGAAAAACCAAACAGGTGGCATTTAGTTCGCTCCGATTTCTCAAGGCGTTACAGCGGGAACAGATCCGTACGCTGAAACTCAAACAAATTCTTGTCCTTATCCTCAGGACACTCCTGATCCTTTTTCTCGTCCTGGCGTTTGCCGGGCCCAAATACGCACCGTCGTCCGCATCCGGCGTCGCGCATGATGTCACCGTCCTGGTGCTGGATAATTCTATCAGCAGCCAGGCAGAGCAGAATGGACAGCCGTACCTGACCCGGTTAAAAACGCTTGCCAGAGATGTGGCGGCGCAGCGGCAATCCTCAGAAACGGTGATCTGGACGGCGCTAATGAATTCTGAGGAACGATATGTGAGCAGCGGCGAATCCGCTCCGGAGGAATTTTTAGGTGATTTACAACCGACTCACGGAAATCCGGACGTACTGACGTGGTTTCAAAACCTGCGCGAGTGGCTGGACGAGCAACGATTCGGAGACGTGGACGTATTCCTACTGACCGATGGGCAGCAATCGCAATTTGAATCGGTGCAATCGCTTTCGCTCGATTCCTGGGGACAGAGCCGCTGGTTTATCATTAACCCCGAGCACGATATAAAACAGGCGAAAATTTCCTCCGTGCAGTTCCCCACGGAGATGCTCCAGCCGGGGATTGCGTTACCGCTGCGGGTACAGGTTGCCCGGAGCGATTCTGCCGCGCCTGTCACGACGGCAATTCAGATTACCCGGGACGGTGAAAAAATCGGGCAGTCTCTTATCGATTGGGGGGGCGGCATTGAAACGACGGAGCAATTCGAAATCCCACTGGATGAGAGCGGATTTTTCCAGCTGGAGGCATCGCTGGGAGAAGATGCATACACCGCTGATAACCGCTGGTACCTGAACGGCCACGTAGCGAGCCGAATCAACGTGGTGCTGGCCTATGAGTCACCAGAAGATGGCCTGTTCCTGGAACGGGCGTTTCGCAGTGCCGCCGAGGAGACCAGCCAGATGGAGGTGACGGTGACGGCGCCGGCACAGCTGGGCAATACCCTGCAGAGCGGTACCGATCTGGTCGTATTGGCCGGAGTGCCGCCGTCCCGAATCAGGGCTCAACTTACCGGGGCAGGAGAGAATCGGAATTTCGGTATCATGATTTTTGCCGGAAACAGCCTTCGGGGTGAAACCGGGAACCAGGATTTGCCTGGAAAAATCCCGCCAGGGCAATTCGTACAACTGGAGCAAGGCACGTTTCAGCCGGTCACCAGCGTTACCTGGGAGCATCCGGTATTTCAGAATCTCAGCTACCGGGACCGGAATACGATTCAGTTACCGCAGGTCACCCGGTTCTTCAGGATACCACAGGGGAGTTATTCCCCACTTATGACTCTGGATAACGGTGTGCCCCTTCTTATGGAAACAGAATACAACGGCAGCAAAGTGTGGTACTGGTCGACCGCGGCATCGCTGGAGTGGACTGACTTACCCAGACGGGGACTGTTTATCCCATTGATGGTGCGGGCGAGTTTTTATCTGAGCGGCACGGAAAGCCGATACGAGAATCAACTCCTCACCGGCGAACCTATCGAGTATCGCATTAAGGACGCCGATGTTGGGAACCAGCTGACACTTATAACACCGTCAGGACAGTCAGTAGTGTTGCCGGTCAGGCGCGGAACCGTGGAATATACCGCCGCAACTGTGCCCGGGCAGTATGGTCTGTATGATGGTGAGAACCTTTTAGCAACATTTTCAGTAAATATTCCGGAGTCGGAACGGGATATGGCCCGGATGACGCGTAATGACTGGCAGATTATATTTGGAGAACAGTTTGGCGCGTTACTGCAACCCGGCACAAGTGCCGGGGAATTACAGACTGCTGGTCTGGTGCACGGAACACCGCTTTGGCAGTGGCTATTTGTGCTGGCAATATTCTGTATTGCCGGCGAGATGCTTTTGACAAGAATGGATTATTCAACAAAGGAGTCCCGATAGAAAAAATGTTTGAAGAACGAAAACCGGATGTTGATTACGGATTGCTGGTAGGTGTGACGCTGACCGCCGCTGATACCTGGCAGATTCAGGATTACCTAAAGGAACTCAAGCTGCTGGCACAAACGGCCGGCATTGAAGTTCATGACACAATTACTCAAAACCGCGATTCTATCGATGCCACCTATTTTATCGGTGAGGGCAAGGCCGAAACCGTGGCAAAAATCGTCGACGAGCAGGATCTGAATGTGGTCATATTCGATGACGACCTCTCGCCGGCGCAGGTGCGCAACCTGGAAAAACTCATGGATGCCCGGGTGATGGATCGCAGTGGGCTCATTCTGCTGATTTTCCAGCAGCACGCCCGGACCAGAGAGGCCAAAACCCAGGTGGAACTGGCGCGGCTGGAGTATCTGCTGCCGAGACTGACGCGGCGATGGACCCATCTCGAGCGACAGGTCGGTGGGATTGGTGTACGCGCAGGTATGGGTGAAACTCAGATCGAGATTGATCGGCGGCTGATCCGTGATAAAATAGCCAAGCTGAAAGATGAACTGGAGAAGATGGAAAAGCAGCGGGACGTCCGCAGGGATGCACGGACTGACGAGTACCGCGTTTCTCTGGTCGGGTACACCAACGCCGGAAAATCTACGCTGATGAATCAGATGGCCGACGAGCGGGTGTTGGTACAGGATCAGCTATTTGCAACGCTGGATACGACCGTCCGGTCGGTATCACTCCGGGATTCGCATAAAATTCTCCTCTCCGATACCGTCGGATTCATACGAAAATTGCCGCATCAGCTGGTGGCCTCTTTTCGCTCCACGCTTGGAGAAGTCCGCGAAGCTGATCTTCTGCTGAAAATCGTGGACATCAGTCATCCGAAATATGCGGACCATCTCGAGACGGTGGACGAAGTCCTGCAGGATATGAACGCACTGGAAATTCCATCGATAACCGTGTTCAACAAAATCGATCTGGTGGAGGACGAAAATATGTTGGCTAAAGTGCGCCGCGAATATCCGGATGCGGTTCTCATCTCTGCGGCACGAGATATCAGAGTTAATGAAGTGGTGGACCAAATTGTTGCGAAAAAAGAGCAGGAGTACGTGGAGGATGAGGTGACGCTTTCTGTAAAATTCGGGGACAAAATTGCCGCGCTGCACGAGCATGCGGACGTCATTAGCAAGGAATACGAAAATACGAGTGTACACATTACGTACAAAGCGCATAAAAATGAGATTTCGAAAATACGAAAGATGATTTTAAGCGGATAGGAGTGTGGTGAAGTATGGAAATCCAGATTAATAATAAAAATGTAGAGATAATTCAGGGCGATATTACGGAACAGGAAACAAAAGCGGTGGTGAATGCTGCCAATAACCATCTCTGGATGGGCTCGGGTGTTGCTGGTGCCATCAAGAAAAAAGGTGGCCAGCAGATTGAAGCGAATGCAATCAAACAGGGCCCCATCAATATCGGGGAAGCCGTCATAACCGAAGCGGGAGACTTGAAGGCTGAGTATGTGATTCATGCAGCGAGTATGGGGCAGGATTTGAAGACAAATACCGATTATATCGGCAGGGCGACACTTGCTGCGCTGAAACTGGCAGAAAAGTATAGTTTGACCTCGATAAGTCTGCCTGCCATCGGAGCCGGCACCGGGGGTGTGGAAGTCCATCAGTGCGCCAGCGTGATGCTGAACCAGACCATCGAGTTTTTGCAGTCCTCCGAATCGGTGAATCACGTCCGGTTTGTGCTGTTCGACGACAATACGGAACAGGCGTTTAATGACGAGCTCCGGCACATGTTTGAACGGCATTGACAGAGTGTCGAAGTATTCTCAAGTGTTCGAGTGATAAAATGTTACCTAAAGAGATCCCTTCGGGGCGGGTGTTTCCCGGAAGGGACTCCTCCCGGAGCAAGTGTTGGAGAAATAGGGCCCGCCCTCTTTAGTTTTAGCAACTGAAGATCTTACCGTGTTAAAGTAGTCCAATTCCATTGCTCCCGTTCCTTGGCTTTTCCTCTTCCTCTTTTTTCCTTATACATTTTGAATTTTCACTCTTCGAACCCCAACACAACTCCATCCCCTAACCCCTTCCTCTTCGGAAGAGGAAGGGGAACATGATTTCGAATCACCTATATTTTCCCTGGAGTTGCAACAATAAAATGGACACCCGAAGTAGTTAGGCGGCTTGGTTGTGGAGCATCTGTGCATATTGTTCCGGACTTTGGTAGTTGAGGGTGGAGTGTTTCCGCTGGCGGTTATAGAAGATCTCGATATA
>JAIPJS010000023.1 GCA_021734025.1 Candidatus Neomarinimicrobiota bacterium | reverse complement strand
AGACACACCCCCGCCGGGGGGGTGGGGGGGCTTGGCTTTTTTGTATCTCCCCCACATCTACTTCAGAGACTTTACTTCATAAAGACCATCTTCCGGACATCAGTGAATTCAGTTGTCGCAATCCGATAGAAGTAGACTCCGGAGCTCACCGCGTGACCATAGGCATCGCGGCCATCCCAATCCACGGTATACCGTCCCGGTTCAACCGATTTGTTGACCAGAACCGCAACCTGCCGTCCAAGCATATCGTACACGCTGATTCGAACCTGCGTTTTCTGTGGAATATCGTACTGAATCTGCGTGGTGGGATTAAACGGGTTCGGATAGTTCTGTGCCAGGCTGAATTTATCAATGACCAGCGGTTCGTCTGTTGCATCCACTGTTTTGCCATTGAACTCCCGACTGCCGTTTGGTTGATACTTATAGCGGAAATAGAACCGGGAATTATCCTCGGTCTCAACCTGCGTGATTTCCATGACGGCGTAGTGACCTTCTCTGGTATAGACCACCCAGAGTTCGCCTTCGGCAATCGACTGGAAGTTGGTGCCATTGCTTTCCCATGATGTGGCGATCCATGGCGATTGGTTTGTCCATTCCGGAACTGTCTTTACGGTATCCAGCGAACCGTTTACCGCAAGGCGGAGGAGTCTGTTTCCGGGAATAAGCGTCCCTTCGGCCCCGAAGTTGACGCCTTCATTGGCCGTACCGCAGAAGTCTGCCACTCGCGCAGGATGAGTGGTATCTTTCAAAGCGTACCCGGCGCTGAAATCAAAGTACACCGGATCGGACCCAATGTGGACCACCTGGCTATCCAGCCTGATGGTGTCAATCAACGTCTTTATCAAACCGCTGCCGCTTAACATGCTGGTTTGGCCTGCGGCATCGACCGCCCCCAAATAGTATGCATAATGAGAGTCACTGGCTACGGAGGTATCAACATACGCGGTTTGCGAAGATCTGAGTGTAGTCAGTGTATCGGCGGCACTGGTATCGATACTGGTTCCGCGATACAGGATGTAGTGGTCCAGATCGGCTTCCAGGTTGGCTTCCCAGCGAATGGTTACGCTGTCGATATATGTCAACACCCGCGTCAATAGCGGAGCCGCTGGTGGCAGATCCATTTCACCCGGCTCGAATCTTCGGGTACCGTTCGGCTGATACTTGTACCTGAAGCTGAACCAGTCACCGAATCCCGGTGTCCCGGAATCGCTGGAATCCACTTCCGTAATCTCCATCACTGCGTAATGGCCTTCTCTGGTATAGACGACCCAGAGTTCGCCTGGCGATAGCGGCATACCGAGGGTACCGTCCGAGAAATCCCACGAGGTTTCGACCCATGGAGAGGCATTTGTCCACTCCGGAACAACCGAAACCGTGTCCAGGTTTCCGGATGCCGCATACCGGATCAGTCGCCGGCCTGGGATCTTCGAGCCCTCACTACCGAAGTTGACGCCCTCGTTGAACGTCCCATGGAAATCGGGCACATATTCGGCGCCGGACGTATCGGTGGCCACCGAATCCAGCGAAAAATCGAAATATTCGCTGTTGGCTACGGAGAGGGTTACGAATCCGCTCTGGAGGGGGGCGTATGAGGTGTTCGCCGTCACCCACTGTGTCAGTTGACTCTCCTGCCCCGCAGCGTCCACAGCGGATACCCAGTAGTAATAGACCTTTCCTGAGTCCACTGCGAGATCGGTATAGAAGGGAGTCGCTGAAATATCAAGCGAATCGGGAATATCGTTATTCGTACTCCGGTAGATTTTGTAATAAGCCAGATCGGCTTCAATGTTGGGGCTCCAGGAGATCATAACACTGTCCGGTGACGCTCCCGCAATCCTGAGATCCGTTGGCGTGGCCGGGGGGAGATCTTCGGTGCTGCCGCCGCCAAAATCTCTGCCCCCACCGGGGAGGTACTCATATTTAAAGCTAAACCAGTCACCGAATCCCGGTGTCCCGGAATCACTGGAATCCACTTCCGTAATCTCCATCACCGCGTAATGGCCTTCTCTGGTATAGACGACCCAGAGTTCGCCCGCGGCAAGTGGCAGGCCGTTGGTGCCATCGCCCTGCCAGGATACGCCAATCCACGGCGAAGTGTTAGTCCATTGGGGTACGGTGGTTACGGTATCCAGAATACCATTTTCAGCATACCGCAGGATCCGGTTCCCTGGGATCTGGGTACTTTCATTACCAAAGTTCACACCTTCATTCGAAGTGCCACGAAAATCCGGAATATATTCGGCGCCGGACGTATCCGTGGTGGCCGAATCCAGCGAAAAGTCGAAATATTCGGGTTGAGCTACGGAAATAGTCGCCATTCCGGACCGAACATCGAATACGGATGTGTTGACCATGACGCCCATGGAGAATTCGCTCTCCAGTCCGCCGGTATCTCCTGCCAGTACCCAGTAGTAATAGACCTGTCCGGAGTCGATCGAGGCATCGGTATAGGATGTGTCTCCAGTCGTAACGAGCGAAGTAGCCGTATTCAGATCGCCGGTATCACCTCTGTACACCTTGTAGTATCGAAGGTCCGACTCGGTGTTCGCGTCCCAGGTGAGCACGACACTATCGGGTGAGGCAACAGCGGTCAGACCTGTTGGGGGCGCCGGCGGTACCTCTTCTTCAGGGATATTTTCGAAATCCCGGGTACCGTTTGGGTTGTACTTGTAGTTAAACGTAAATGTACCATCGGTACTGCTTACATCGGTGATGATCATAATGGCGTAATGCCCTTCTCTGGTGTAGACCACCCAGAGTTGGCCCACTTCAATGGGTTGCCCGTTTGTGCCGTCACCTTCCCATGAAGTACCGACCCATGGCGATGCATTCGTCCAGTCCGGTACGGTCGTCACCGTATCGATGATGCCTGTGAAGGTGGATTGCTCGTACAAATAGAGCCGTTTGCCTGAGATGAGCGTCCCTTCGCTGCCGAAGTTTACGCCTTCATTGGGTGTTCCGCGGAAGTCCGGGATATACGCCTTACCGCTGGTATCGGTGGCCACAGAATCCAGCGAAAAGTCGAAGTACTCTTCGGTGCTGGCGGAGGCGGAGACAGTCGCTGTACCGACCTGCAACGGAAATAGCGAGGTGTTGGCCATGGCCCATTGGGAACGTTTGCTCTCGTTGCCACCGGCATCCACAGCCGAGACCCAGTAATAGTAAATCTGACCGGAATCCACATTCGTATCTGTAAAGGAGTTTGTTGCGGAGACGTCCAACGCATTCGCGACATCGTTGTTTGTATTCCGGTAAACTTGATAATGATCTAGATCGGTTTCGGAATTGGCGGTCCAGGTGAGTACCACGCTGTCCGGCGTGGCGGCGGAGACCTGGAGTCCCATTGGCACAGCCGGTGGCTGGTCTTCGATATTTCCGCCACCGAAATTCCGGCTGCCGTCCGGGAGGTATTCGTATTTAAATGTAAAATAGTCACCGAAGCCTGCCGATCCCCAGTCGCTGGAATCCACTTCCGTAATTTCCATCACCGCGTAATGGCCTTCTCTGGTATAGACCACCCAGAGTTCGCCGACGGAAATCGGCTGGTAATTTGTTCCGTCGCTTTCCCAGGAGGTTGCCACCCAGGGTGACGCGTTGGTCCACTCCGGCACGGTGCCGACCGTATCTATGACGCCGTTTTCGGAATATCGGAGCAGGCGTTTACCCGGGATGCCGGAGAATTCCTCGCCGAAATTGACGCCCTCGTTACTCGAACCACGAAAATCGGGGACGAATTCTGCACCACTGGTATCGGTGGAAACGGAATCCAGGGAGAAGTCAAAATATTCAACGCTGCTGACATCAATGGTCACCTCGCCTGACTGAATGCCAAAGTCCCGGCTGCCGCTGGCGTTATATTTATAATTGAAGGTGAAGGTGTTGTCAGTGCTGTTGACTTCAGTGATCTCCATCACCGCATAGTTACCTTCCCTGGTATAGACGATCCAGAGTTCGCCGACCGCTATCGGCGATCCGCCGGTGCCGTTTGAAAAATCCCAGGAGGTTGCCACCCAGGGTGCGGCATTGATCCATTCCGGAACGGTGGAAACCGTATCCAGGCTGCCGGATGTGGAGTAGCGGAGGAGGCGCTTGCCTGGAATTTGTGAGCCTTCCGCGCCAAAGTTTACCCCCTCATTATAAGTGCCGTGGAAATCTGGTACATAGTCTGTTCCGGAGGTATCGGTGGTGACGGAGTCCAGCGAAAAATCAAAGTATTCGCCGTCGACACTCCAGTCACCGACGGAAACCGTGGCAGAATCCGTAACCGTCTGACTCAGGATGCTGCCGGGAAGTCCCGCCAGTACCAAAATCATCAGCGCGGAGATAAACCGTTGCATTTGTGTCATAATCATCCCCTTTATGTATGCGTTATTTGCATGTTATACTTAAACCACAATGATTCCACGTGGCTAAAAACTGTAATTTCCAGACCCGATAAAATCATTTTTGCAAGATATCAAAAATAAGACAAACTGTATGCCACCTTTTGGAAGTACTGTGGTTAAGCGGTTTCCTCTGTGTCGTTGGCTCTGGGTGTTGCAAAGTTGCAACAAGGTAAATCCCTATCTGTTGGATATTTACAACACTCCGTTTCTTTTACCCTGTATAATTCATGAGATAGCAGCACATTTTTCGGGAATCCAATTGAATAAATATTCAGGGGGCTTTTCCGAACCAGAGAAAGTATTGGAAATGTTCCAAGAGGAGATGTTCATTTATTCCGATTTATGAATAATTCAGGTGACGAAAACTTCGTGTCTGATCCCGACGGGTCGGGAGAGTTCGAAGTTTTTTCCTTGTACTTTTTTAGAAAAAGTACCAAAAATCCAGCTGGGCCATCCGTTTCAAGTATTTCTACACCGGTCTCCCTACCAAACCCAGAACTCAGTCGCTCCACTCCTTCAGACAGCTGGGTTTGGTGACGGTCCACCGGCAGAAATACTACAAAACGAATGGCAAGGCTGTTAAAAGACCTCAACTTCATTCGGTGAAGATCTTTCTCCGGTTCTTTTTTGAAAACTTCGTGTCTGAGCACCCTTATATAGAGCAATAATCATACTAAATTTTCATCTATGGATTATGAAAGACCATGTTAAAATGTAAGAGTGCGAGTTCGGAGTTTTTCCCAGAGGGATCTCTACGAGGCTTGATTTTTTCTACCCGTTTTTTATCAAGAAAAAACGGGTAAAGGAATGATAGGAAGCACGCCCGGCTCCGGGAGGCTGCCACGGATCAGGAGCGCGTCGTCCTGCAGCGCCGCATCACCGCCACCGACCAGGAGATCGATCAATTGGTATATGACCTGTATGATCTCACTGATCCAGAGATTGGGATTATGGAGGGGAGTGTGGTGTAAAGGAGGGTTTCCTTTTACCCACCGGAGATGAACCATAGTCCGAGTAGCCCGACAAAGAGAAAAAAAGATGCCATCTTTCCGAAAGTTGGCATCTTTGGTGTTCATAGATCCGCCGAAGAGTCCTCCGGGAGGAATATAGGGCGGAGTGGCGGAGAAATGTAAGTATCTCACAACCACCATCCTCCCTGGAAGGGAACAATGCCGGAAGCGAGCTTCCGCCGACGAACGCTAAATGCGTCGTTGGCGGTGCGTTTGTAGACATAAACAACTGCCATCGGCGCTCCAAGCGGCCAATGGCAGCAAGTCCCTCCCGCGGATGACCGCTTCCAGCGTCATTCGCGGTGTATTAAGAATAGTCAAAAATACCGCCGTAGACGGCCGCTTTCAGCGCCGTTTACGGTAAGTATTAATACAACCGCCGTCTACGCTGAAAGCGATAAACGGCGGGCAGTAGCGGTCAATGGCGGTAGACATCAAATTTTCCGCTGGCATTCCCCATCCATTCTCCGCAATTTAACAACCGTTTCAACACCGTTTGATCTGCATGTAAACCGACATCAGGAAAGTGCCTATGGCTCCTCCGGAGAAACTGGAAGCACTCGTCGATCGTTTTCACCGTAACCGTGACGCCTATCGCACCGGTGACTACAACGAAACCCAGGTGCGCCGGGAGTTCATCGACCCGCTCTTTAAATTGTTAGGCTGGGACGTGGACAACGAGCAGGGTTATTCTGAGGCGTACAAAGATGTTGTGCACGAGGACGCCATCAAGATCGGCGGGGCGACCAAGGCGCCGGATTATTCGTTTCGAGTTGGCGGCGCCCGCAAGTTCTTTGTAGAAGCGAAAAAACCGTCCGTGGATATCAAGCACGATATCCATCCCGCGTACCAGCTCCGGCGCTATGCCTGGTCGGCAAAGCTGCCGCTGAGCATCCTGACGGATTTCGAGGAGTTCTCGGTCTACGATTGCAATAACCGTCCGGTGAAAAACGACAAAGCATCCACCGGGCGGATCAAGTATATCAGGTACGACGAGTATGTGGATCGCTGGGATGAACTTGTGGAGATCTTTTCCAGAGATGCCATCCTGAAAGGCGCATTTGACCGGTACGCGGACTCCACCAAGAAGAAGCGCGGCACGGCGGAGGTGGACGACGCCTTCCTGCAGGACATCGAGGGCTGGCGCGACCTGCTGGCGCGGAATATTGCATTGCGGAATGAAAACCTCTCCCAGCGGGAGCTGAACTTTGCCGTCCAGCGCACCATCGACCGAATCATCTTTTTGCGGATCTGCGAGGATCGCGGCGTGGAGGATTACGGGCAGCTCCGCGGACTGCTGAACGGCTCTCACATCTATGGGAGATTATTGAACCTGTATTACCGGGCGGACGAGAAGTACAACTCCGGGCTGTTCCACTTCGAGGACGAAAGCGGGCGCGAGGATGCGCCGGATGAACTGACGCCACAACTGGAGATCGACGACAAGGCGCTAAAGGAGATCATCGGGAATCTCTATTACCCGGACAGTCCGTACGAGTTTTCGGTGCTTCCCGCGGATATCCTGGGACAGGTGTATGAGCAGTTCCTGGGCAAGGTCATCCGGTTGACGGCGGGACACCGCGCCAAGGTGGAGGAAAAGCCGGAGGTCCGCAAAGCCGGCGGCGTGCACTATACGCCGACCTACATCGTGGAGTATATCGTCGAGCAGACCGTCGGACAACTGCTTGAAGGCAGCACGCCGAAAAAAGCCTCGAAATTGCGAATCCTCGATCCGGCGTGCGGCTCGGGTTCGTTTCTCATCGGCGCGTATCAGTATCTGCTGGACTGGCACCGGGACTGGTATACGGAGCACGGCACGGAGAAACACGCGGACGTGCTGTACCAGGGGCAGGCGGGCGACTGGCGGCTGACCACGGCGGAGAAGAAGCGCATCCTGCTGAACAACATCTACGGTGTGGATATCGACGCCCAGGCGGTGGAGGTGACCAAACTCTCCCTCCTGCTAAAGGTGCTGGAGGGTGAGAACGAGGAAACCCTGCACCAGCAGATGAAGTTCTTCCACGAGCGGGCGCTGCCGTCGCTGGATGAGAACATCAAGTGCGGCAACTCGCTGATTGCGCCGGACTATTACGACGGCGAACAGCTGGGACTGATGGATGAGGAGGAGCTCTATCGCATCAACGTGTTCGACTGGGAGGACGAGTTCGCCGGGATTATGGACAACGGCGGCTTCGATGCGGTGATCGGAAATCCGCCGTACGTGCGGCAGGAGATGCTCAGCGAGTTCAAGGAATATTTCAAAGTACATTACAAGGTCTATCACGGCTATGCCGACCTGTACGCCTACTTTATCGAGCAGGGATTGTCGCTGCTGCGGGACGGCGGACTGTTCGGCTACATCGTCGCCAACAAGTGGATGCGCGCCAACTACGGCAAGCCGCTGCGGGAGTTTCTGCAGGAGTTCGCCATCCGGGAGATCGTGGATTTCGATGATTACCAAGTTTTTAAAAATGCCTCGACTTATCCTATGATTATGATTGTTAAAAACCGTAAACCAATTAATGATTTGAAAGCGCTAATTGTCGACGAAAATATTGATACTTATTCTCTCAGAGATTCTTTTATAAAAAACTCAATCGAAGTATTTAAAAATAGTTTAAATCCAACAGGCTGGAATCTCATATCAAAGGAAGAACAAAGTTTAGCAGAAAAAATTAATAACACTGGAAAAAAACTTGTATCTATTGAAAAGTATGAGATCCACTATGGGATTAAAACAGGTAGAAATAAAGCGTTTGTAATTGACACAAAAATTAAAAATAGGCTCGTTGAGGAAGACGAAAATAGTACAGAAGTAATTAAACCATTTGTGGTAGGACGAGATGTAAATCGCTATAAACCTCTATCTCCAGACAAATTTGTAATATTTACTCGGCGGGGAATAAATATTGAGAAATACCCGGCGATCAAATCTTACTTGGAGAATTATAAAGAAATTTTGGAGCCTAAACCTAAGGGATATAAAGGGAAATGGGCTGGTAGAAAAAGCGGTAATTATAAGTGGTATGAGATTCAAGATACAGTTGATTATTACCAGGCATTTGAAAAACAAAAGGTTGTAATACCTACAATAATAAAAGAAGCTTCATTTACATTTGATATAAAAGGGATTTATTCGAATGATAAAACTTCAATTATTGAAAATGGAGACAAATTTTTATTAGGGATTTTAAACTCAAAAATTCTCGAATTTATTATGTCAATTATATCCTCAACTAAACGAGGAGGATATTATGAATATAAACCGATGTATATTGAGCGTTTGCCGATTTATCAGATTAGTGAAAATAATAATTCAGACAAAACTCTGAAGAGTGACATCGAGCAGTTAGCCGACCGGATGCTCGCGCTGCACACCCGTCTCCGGGACGCCGCCACGGATCAGGAGTGCACCGTCCTACAGCGCCGCATCACCGCCACCGACCGGGAGATCGATCAGTTGGTGTATGAATTGTACGATCTTACGGATGATGAGATTGGGATTGTGGAAAAGAATATCGGTTAATCTTTATTGCATTCTTGTTTCTCCTTGTACTTTTTTAGAAAAAGTACCAAAAATCCGGCTGGGAAAACTGGTTTGAAAACGCTTGCGACTCTCTTCGGGTGAGAACCAGAACTCCCTTCGGTCAGACAGCTGGTTCTCACTTACCTCCGTTCGTCGAGCGTTGGAGCAAACCAGTTTTCAAGGCCGATAAACCATTTTATACCTATACGATAAGTATCCTCTCTCGGTTTTTGTTCGAAAACTTCGTGTTTGAGCACTCGAGTAGAAAATTCTTTACACAACTTTATTGTCTCCCCCTTATTGTGAAAGACCATCACTAGGTTTGAGATGTGCGAGTTCGAAGTTTTCTTGATTTTTTCTACCCGTTTTTTATCAAGAAAAAACGGGTAAAGGAATGATAGGAAGCACGCCCGGCTCCGGGAGGCTGCCACGGATCAGGAGCGCGTCGTCCTGCAGCGCCGCATCACCGCCACCGACCGGGAGATCGATCAGGTGGTCTATGAATTGTACGACCTCACGGACGATGAGATTGGGATTGTGGAGGGGAGTATCGGCTAATCTTTACTACATTTTTGTTTCTCCTTGTACTTTTTTAGAAAAAGTACCAAAAATCCAGCTGGGCCATCCGTTTCAAGTATTTCTACACCGGTCTCCCTACCAAACCCGAACTCAGTCGCTCCACTCCTTCAGACAGCTGGGTTTGGTGACGGTCCACCGGCAGAAATACTACAAAACGAATGGCAAGGCTGTTAAAAAACCTCAACTTCACTAAGTGAAGATCTTTCTCCGGTTCTTTTTTGAAAACTTCGTGTCTGAGCACCCCGATAGAAATCTCTTTACAAATCTTGTTTCCTCCCCTTATTGTGAAAGACAGTCACTAGGCTTTCGATGTGCGAGTTCGAAGTTTTTCCCAGAGGGATCTCTACGAGGCTTGATTTTTTCTCCCCGTTTTTCCCCGGAAGGGATCCCTGTGGGATATCAAGAAAAAACGGGTAAAGGAATGATAGGAAGCACGCCCGGCTCCGGGATGCCACCACGGATCAGGAGCGATTCGTCGTAAACGACAGGAACTCTATATCGAATCCCCCGACAAGGAATAACGTGGATTGTCGGGCGGGTACCGAAAATGCATTCTCCTCCACACCCCCCCCTCCTCGGGTACACTCCATGTAAATTATTTTCCCTGCGTTCCCATCGAAGGTGGGCCGGGAAACCAGTTTAATAATTTGTTTAGCGGTTCCGGCTATTGTAAACTTATCGACTGAAACCCTTTCCATTAATGGCAACGGCATGGTCAATTTTAAAATCCAGCGAATTCCGGTCCTGATAACCTTCCTGGTCGCACTGCTCGGTATTTTGCTCATTGTTCCGATTCGGATCTCAACAAATATCAGCGCACCAGGGCGGATTATCCCTGCCTCGGTTTGGGTAGTGGCCAAGCAGCCGGACGGCAGTGTGGGTACTATTTTGAGGGATTACCGGACAGGAAAGTCGGAACTGTTTACAGTCTTTCATGCCGATCGTGGCGGAGTGGTCCGGTTCCGAACGCGTCCGGAATTGAACCATGGTCAGACAATTGCTCAGGGTGATACTTTGGGTACCATCGAGTCCGGTAGCATGGAACAACAATTGGCTGAACTTCGGGGCGATTTGGCCGTCATGCAGGCGACGCTCAATGCAGAGGCGAGCGGCGAGAAGGCGCCGGTAATTGAAGAGGCACGCCGGGAACTGGAACTGGCCGGAGAAGAACTCCGGGTGCAGCAGCAGATCACGGAGCGCCAGCGGGCATTGCATGAAAAAAACCTGGTCTCATCGGAAGAATTTGAGATCGCCAAGGGCCGGGAACGGATCGCCGAACTGGAAGTGGCCGCTGCGGAAGCCTACCTGACTTCAGTCCGGTCTGGTGAGAAGCCGGAAGTACTGGCTGTCAGCCGGGCAGAGATTGCATCACTGCAGGCGCAGATCGACGCGTTGGAACGTCAATTGGAACTGAATGTCCTGCGGACTCCCATCGCTGGGAGATTGTCCTTTCAAACCGGCGGTGACACGTTGATGCTCGTGGAGGAACGCAGCAATATGATCGTGATGGCTATCCGCTGGAAATACCGGCAGGCCGTGGGAGTGGGTGATACGGTCACCGTCGAATTAGCCGAAAATGATCCGGTTTCAGGGACGATTACACGGATTGAAGACCGGATAAACATGGTCGGCAGTGAGCAGGTGTTCCCGGCGTATGTGCAATTGACCGGGGAACGACATTTGCCGAACCGGCTGATTGCCGTGTGCAAAATTGAGGGGGCACGGCTGTCACCGATCGAATATATCCGGCAGGTTATCCGGCACAACCTCACAAGATGAAAGCGTAAATGGGACGTCTCGAGTATAAATATTTAATTCCGGAAAACCGCCTGGACGAAATCCGGGAATATATTCGTCCGTACGTTAAGATCGATCCGTACGCCAAACGCACGGGAGATGACCAGTATACGGTCAAGAGTATCTACTTCGATACCATGAGCCTGGATGCGTATTACAATAAGCTGTCCGGAATTAAGGTGAGGAAAAAATTCCGGATTCGGGGGTACGATGCCGTCCGGGATGATTCGCTGACTTTCCTGGAAATCAAGCGGAAGGACGTGAACGTCATCAGCAAGAACAGAGCGCCGGTGTTACGGGCCAATCTGAAGCCGCTGCTGAACACTGGTGATATAGAGGCGTATGTCTACACGAATAACGGTGTGCAGGATCCCGCCGGGCAGGCGATGCCTTTTTTGTATTACTATACCAGACGGGATCTGCGCCCGGCCATCAAGGTGATATACGACCGGGAGGCGTTTGTCTATAAATTCGATCGGAATCTGCGAATTACCTTTGACAAGGTTCTCCGGAGCTCGCTGGATACGGATATCACTTCGATGGGAGACGAGTCGGGCACGGTCAAAGCCCTTAAAGGGCATTTTATTATGGAGGTCAAAACATTCACCCGGTATCCCACCTGGCTACGTTATCTGATTGCCGAATTGGATATTACCCACGAGGCGCTCTCCAAATATACTATCTGTATCAATAGTCACCGCCGGCTGGGAAAACGAATTCACACCAACGGCGTTCACCTGCGCGACAACAAACTCCGTAAAACAAGCCGAAAGGAGCCCCAGCTATAGACCCGTTAAGCGGCATACAGAACGTATTTCTCCCGTCATTGAGCCTGGAGGAGGTCCTGATGAACCTCTTTGTGGCACTAATTTGTGGGCTGCTGGTGTCCGTTGTGTATAGGCTGAGCTATCAGGGACCGAACTACTCCGCCACCTTTGTCCAGTCCAGTGTCCTGCTTGCCATGATTACGGCGCTGGTCATTATGGTTATCGGGAATAACCTGGCGCGGGCGTTCGGGCTGGTTGGCGCCATGTCCATTATCCGGTTCCGGACCGCGGTGAAGGATACCCAGGATATCGTATTCATCTTTTTTGCGTTGGCCACCGGGATGGCTGCCGGAGTCGGATTTCGGATTGTCGCATTTATCGGGACCCTGTTCATCGGAGTCGTCCTGCTCACTCTGGCCAAGACGAATTACGCCGCACCCAAAAAGCGGGAATTTCTTATCCAATTCCTGTATGATGATACGGATGAGATGTCCGCCTACCTGGATGTCCTTCAAACGCACTGTAAAAAGCACCGGCTAGTCAACATGCAGTCCATCGGGGAGCATCGGTATGAACTCTCGTTCTATGTCACCCTGAGAAACAAGGAGGAGAGCGCTGAACTCATCCGGAGGCTGGATCAATTACCGCAGGTTACCGATATCCGTTTCTTTTTCGACGAAGAGCCGATCAAATGAACCCTGAAAAGTATATCCCCGTTGGTTTGGTGGTATTGGCGGGGCTCCTGGTCTTTAGCGTTCCCAGCGATTTGTTTGCCCAGCAGATTGTCATCAACGAGGTCATGGCATCCAATTCCATCACGCTGGCCGATGAGGACGGCGATTACGGCGATTGGATCGAACTGTTTAACTCCGGCGATGCCGCAGTGAATCTCACGGATTTTTCGCTCTCGGACGATCCGGATGATCTGACCCGGTGGAGGTTTCCAGGGATGACAATCGCCGCTGGAGAGCACCTCGTAATTTTCGCCTCCGGCAAGGACAGGAAGAAATCCTACTCCTGGGATACGGTTGTCGACTGGGGTGATAACTGGCAGTATCGGCTGGGTGATTCGGAACCGCCGTCAGACTGGATAGCCAATGATTTCGACTTTACTGGCTGGAAGACCGGTCCCAGCGGATTTGGCTATGGTGATGGGGATGACGCGACAACTTTATCCTCCACGACGTCGGTTTATATCCGAAAATCGTTTGAGATCAGGGAACCCGGCAACCTGGATTCCGTAATTCTTCACATAGATTACGATGATGGATTCGTAGCTTATCTGAATGGTGTAGAGATCGCCCGGGCGAACGTTGGCACTGAAGGGGTACCAGTTCCATACAACCAGGGCGCCGATGCTCCACGGGAGGCGGAAATGTACGGGGGAGGAGCGCCGGCAGCATTCCCGATAGCAGACATTGCATCGCATCTCAAATCCGGCACTAACGTCCTGGCAATTCAGGGGCAAAATGTGTCCGCCTCCTCGTCGGATATGTCGCTGATCCCGTTTTTAAGTCTCGGTTATGCTGTACCGCCTTCCCACGAAACTTCGCTTTCGGAGCATCTGTCTATGGAAAGCGGGAACCCCCACACGAATTTTAAAATAAACGCCGGCGGAGAGCCGCTTTATCTCGTGTCACCGGAAGGAGCGATCGTCGATGAATTTTCGCCGGATAGCTTGCCGGCCGATGTCTCAAAAGGGCGGTATCCGGATGGAACGGACGCCTGGTTATATTATCCGACGCCCTCACCGGGGACAAGTAATCAGGACGATGGCATCTCCGGTATCTCCGATGCGCCGATTTTTTCGAAGCCGGGCGGTCATTATGATGCCCCGGTCAGTCTCGTCCTTTCCAGCAATGGTTCCGGCGGGCAAATTTATTATACCACAGATGGCGCCGTGCCGGATCCGGAATCCTCAGAATATTCTGCACCGATTACCATTGATGCGACCACGGTCATTCGGGCGCGGATGTACGAAAGCGGGAAATTGCCGGGGAAGGTCGTGACTCATACGTATCTGTTGGACGTCTCAAGCACCCTGTCGATCATTTCTATCGCTACGGCGCCGGAAAATCTATGGGATAATGACAACGGTATCTATGTCCTTGGCGATGAGTACGAAAAAAGGCAACCGTGGCTGGGCGCCAATTTCTGGGAGGACTGGGAGAAATCGGCCCATGTTGAATTATACGAGCCGGACGGTTCCCTGGGATTCACCGCCGGTGCCGGCGTCAAGATTCACGGCGGTTGGAGCCGGGAGCGGGCGCAAAAATCCCTTTCCATTTTTTTCCGGGGCGAATACGGGACCAGTGAACTTGAATATTCTCTGTTTCCCGATTTGGATATCGAAACCTATTCGTCGTTTATCTTGCGCAGCTCCGCCAATGACTGGGAATATACCATGTTCCGCGACGCCCTGATGCAAAGGCTGGTGTGCGACCAGGATATCGACGGACAGGCTTACCGGCCAAGTGTGGTGTATCTGAACGGAGAATATTGGGGGATTCACAATATCCGGGAGAAGCTGAACGAGGATTACCTGGCCAGTCATTACAATGTAGATCCCGATGAGGTGGATATTCTGGAAGCCAATGGGATGGTCGTGGAGGGCAGTTCGGATCACTATAATGCGATGCTGGATTACATTTCCGCTAACGGGGTTCGGGGCTCTGCCGATTATGCCCATATCCGGAGTCAGATGGATATCAGCAATTATATCGATTACCAGATTTCGGAGATTTATTTCGATAACCGGGATTGGCCGGGGAATAATATTAAGTTCTGGCGACCACAAAAATCCTCCGGCAAATGGCGCTGGCTGCTTTACGATACCGATTTTGGATTCGGACTATATAATGGCTGGGGGCAAAATAATAGCA
This sequence comes from Candidatus Neomarinimicrobiota bacterium, assembly GCA_021734025.1. NCBI lineage: Bacteria > Pseudomonadati > Fidelibacterota > Fidelibacterota bacterium. The sequence goes on along the minus strand of JAIPJS010000023.1, from coordinate 41,562 downwards.
GAGATAATTACGAATTCAATACCCTGGCATTTGCGACCGATCCCGATGTCAAGGAAGATTGGCCAAATCCGCCCTGGTCCACCTTTCTGCTGCGATCTTTACTGGAAAATACCGAATTCAAAATACAATTCATCAATCGGTTTGCCGATCTGCTGAATACGGTGTTTCAGCCGGATGCGGTGCTCAATCAGATCAATTTGATGCAGAACGGGATCCAGGCCGAAATTCCCCGGCATTATAATCAATGGAAGGACTCGCCCTGGTGGACGCCCTACGGCAGCCGGATATATTGGGGTTCCAGTGATGAATGGTATGAGAACGTTGCCGTATTGCGGGTATTCGCGCGGCATCGCGCCACGTATGTGCGGAGTCACATTTCTCAGAAATTCGGCCTTGCGGGGACGTTGTTTATCAACGCGGATGTCGGGGCGCCGGAAAGCGGGCAGGTGCGGATAAATTCGGTGACGTGCAGCACTTATCCCTGGCGTGGGCTGTATTTTAAAAGTGTGCCAGTGAAAATTACCGCTGTCCCGAAGGCCGGATACCGGTTTCTGGAATGGGCAAATCATCCGGAATGGACATCGGAAACTGTCGTCGTGCGCCCGGAAGCCAATATGGATATTACGGCAGTTTTTACGGCCGAAACCACGGATGAAGACGTAATAATTAATGAGATTAATTATAATTCCAGCGATGGGCATAATACGGAAGACTGGATTGAGTTGTATAACCAGGGAGAGGTAGCTATCAATCTGGCCGGATGGAATTTTACGGATGAAGAGGATATTCATCAGTTTATACTTCCTGAGAATACCATCATTTCCGGGAATGGCTATCTGGTGCTCTGCGAGGATTCCGTGGCATTCCGTGCGCACAATCCCGAGACGTCTCCGGTTATCGGTGAGTTCGATTTCGGCCTCTCCGGCGGTGGTGAGCTGATACGGTTATTTAATGCGTCCGGTACGTTAATTGATTCGCTCACGTACGATGACAAATTGCCCTGGCCACCGGATGCCGACGGCAACGGTCCGACACTGGAGCTCATCAATCCATCGCTCGATAACGGACTGCCGGACAGCTGGAGGAGTTCCAATGAATACGGAACACCCGGGGCCCGAAATTCCGCATATCAACCCGTTAAAATAGAGCAAAACCGGACAATGCCCGGTACGTTTGCGCTACGGCAGAATTATCCCAATCCGTTTAACAATACCACCACCATTCCATATGACATTCCCAGCGATTCGCAGATAAGGTTAGCCGTTTATAACATCCGCGGAGAAGTCGTGGAAATTTTGGACCAGGGGATTAGAGATGCCGGGAGATACACCGCTAGATGGGATGCCTCCGCTGAAAGTTCCGGACTCTATTTCATACATCTTGAATCGCCGGACAATACGCAGGTGGTGAAGTGTCTCCTGCTAAAGTAATTTCCAATCACCTCGTCGTACTACATTGCTTTAATTTTCACCATTTGGGTTCCCGCGTTCTCGCCTGGGACAAATAGAATCCCAGAGCGTTAAAAAAGAAAACGCCCCTCCTGCCGGAGCAGAAGAGGCGTTTGTGCGGGGAGAGAACCACTACGGCAATTTATTCAGGAGTCAGAATCGGGTTAGTTCCATGCAGGGTACCACACGGCAGTACGCACCAAATGTTCTCTGCCAGGGCCCATTCCAAAATGCCCTTTAAGCCAACAGATTCTATATTGTTTCGCCTTTGATTTGGTTCTAAGTGTACTTGATACTATCGTTAGAAATATGGATAAAACGAAAAAAGTGTAAAGCCCAGGATTTCTCAGTTCAATTTTCAAGGTATTTATGATTTTCAATTATTTTAAAACAACTCACCAATCCTGTGTGAATTGACAATATATAATCGTTCAAAAATTATGCCGCAGGTGGAATAGGCGGAACCTCTTCCCTGGGAATATGTATGGGCGGCGGTTGCAAATTATGATATAAACAACGATACAGAGTAAACAATAGAAAGAATGGTTGCTTTCCGAGGAAAGTATCAATACAATTATCCTGCTTATCAATTTGATAACATTCTCGCATCACGCTGCAGACATCCACAGTTGTTTACCGATATCTGCTTCTGTATAAATGCGGTTGGTTGTCGTAACCCGTTTGAGATAATTGAGGTGATCGTTTGAGTCGATCGAAATCGGGAAAACGGCTGGACTCCTACAGCCTGATTATTGTGTTTCTTATCATCGGTGTCGCCATTTTCCTTATTATCAATTTCATTCCGTCGCGCCATTTTAATAAAAGTCCGCGGCAGATCACAAAGTTATACTATGCCGACAACATTTCTCCGGCCCATGCGGATATTATTCGGTTATTTAACGAAGAATATGCCGGACAAATTCAAGTGATCCCCATTGATCTCTCTTTTGACCGGTTTACGACCAATGAACGAAAGGAGTTACTCGCCCGCTCACTCCGGAGCCAGAACAGCCGAATCGACGTCTTTGCCGTCGACGTGATCTGGGTGCCACGGTTTACCCGGTGGGCACTACCGCTGGATGAACATCTCGGAGACATTGCGCGCACGCAGATTTTGGATCAGGCCGTTACCACGGCCTATTACGGCGGGGATTTGGTGAGTATTCCCATCTATATTGATATCGGACTGATGTACTATCGCCGGGACTTAATTCGGGCGTTACCGAACGGTGAGGAACTCGAACGAAAGATCCAGGGATCGATTTCCTGGGATGAGCTCATCAGGTTACACGGTTCTATGATGCCCTCCGAGTATATGTATATGTTTCAAGGCGATCAGTACGAGGGGATTGTGTGCCAGTTCCTGGAAATACTGGCGAGCCAGGAAGGCGCAATTTTTAAGGATGGACAATTAGATCTTACCTCAGAGCCAGCAGTCAATAGTTTGCGCTATATGGTAGATCTGATCTATAAATACCAGATGACACCTGCGGATGTGACCGCGTTCCGGGAGCAGGAAAGTTATCGGTATGCAATTCGCAATGATGTCCCCTTTCTGCGGGGTTGGCCTGGTGTGGATCAGTCCCCGGAAGATTACGGCCAGGACTCCACCAAGGTGAAGGAACTCGCCTTGGCGCCGTTTCCCCATTTTGGCGATCATCCATCGGCCGGCGTGTTCGGTGGGTGGAATCTGATGATTTCCAAGCATACGACCAAAGTGGATGCCTCAGTGAAATTTATCCGGTTTTTTCTGTCCGAAGAATCACAACAAATTATGATCGATAAGGGGCTGTACTACCCCGCGAATAAAAACTTTTATGAGAAGGAAAATTATATCCGCGAGTATCCGGTATTACAGTACTATCTGTCGGTATTGAAGCAAGGGGTCCACCGGCCCCAGGTTGAGAATTATACCGAAATATCCGAAGTGCTGGCATACTTCCTGAACCGGGCTCTGAGAAGAGAAATTGACCCGGCCCAGGCGCTGGCGAAGGCGGAGGAAATGATACATTCCAACCGGGTACTGGTCAGGGAATAATAGAAGGGATCCGGAACGCACTATGAGTCTGCTGGGACGACTGAAAAAATACCATTTTGAGATTCGGCATCTCCTGGTGCTGTTTCTCATCCTGATTCTTTTTCAGGTCGTCCTGTATTATGTGCACTCTACGTCGATCAACAGCATGCTCAACAAGACCATGGATCTCTACCGGCTCGATGCGGCGGAGCGACTGGCAAATTTGACTACCACCTCACTCGAATTAGTGCTGGAAATGAGTCTGGCCGATGAGCAGCGAACGCCGGAAGACGTCCAACAGGTAATCCAGGCGTTTGATATTATCCTGACTCAGCAAAAACTGCAGCAGAATGTTGATGATATGTGCATGCTGTTCACCCTGGCGGGAAACACGTATGCCGTCGACAACGGGGAGGATCTGTACAATTTCATCTTTCACTCCCGGATACCTACCCGGCAGCTTTCCGTGATGCACACGGCTGCCATAAGTAACTATTCTTCTGTCAGTACCCGGCTGTCAGAGAATGAAGAGATATACAGCATGGTCAAAGACGGCAGGACATTCCAGGTCTTCGTCCCGTTTGTGCCCAAGGGTGAAATGATCGGCGCCATGTATATGGAAATCAGTCCGGATTTCTCAAAAATTGCAGAAGCTATCACCGTGATGTACGATGAGACCGGGATAATTTTCTCCGTGCTCATTCTGTTCGGATTACTGGCCATGTTTTTTATTACAATGAATACGGTCCGTGAGCGCGATGAGGCCCAACAGGCGTTATTCCAACAGCGGGAAGCCCAGCTCAAGCAGGAGATCGAGCACGAAAAAGAGGCCATGTTCACCAAACGCATCTACCATGCCCACCACAAGGCGGAAAAGATTATGGGCTTTATCAAAGAAGAGATCCGCGCTTTGGAACCCGAGAAGCCCATGGATGAATTTAAGCAGCGCCTGATGAAGTACTCCAATTTCGTCTCCCGCGTCATCTACGATATGAAGACGTATGAGCCCCCGGTCCACGTTATCAGAAATCCGGCATTTCAAACCGACCTGAATGGGGTGATCCGGTTCATCGTAAGGCATATTTTCCAGCGGCACAGCCACGAGAATAGCCTCTATTCCTTTGCACTGGATCTGGACGACAATTTTCCTATCGTGCACATCAATGAGTATGTTATCTGGGAAATAATTGAACCGCTGATCCAGAATAGTTTGGATCATAACACAGAACACCCGGTGACCGTCCGGATCAGCACGGAATACCGCGAGGCTGATCGGACGGGTTTTGTACATATACGGGACGACGGGAAAGGAATAGGCTCCGATCTGCTCCAGACGAATGAGGACGGCGTCAGGAAAATCTTCCTGGAGCACACCTCCACGAAAGACCGAACTCACAATTCCGGTTACGGCTGTTACATCGCCTATGAAATAAGTATCCGCCGGTGCGGTTGGAATATGGATGTGCATAACCTGGAGTCTGAAGGCTGTGAGTTCGTCATCACTATTCCGGACATCTAAAAACAAATGAGTCAACTATGATATCCGATAAAATTAAAATTTTGCTAATTGAGGACGAAGCATTCGATATCCGCCGGATCAAGAATACCCTGCGGCCGTACCAGGAGAACCTGACCATCCTGGATGAGGTCAGTGACGGGAGGACGGCCCTTGATCTGATCAGGAATAACAAAAAAGGGTACGATATCGTCATAATGGATTTTCAGATCGCGGGCGGCCTGCATGGCGAAAGCCTCATCCAGGAAATCAAAGCGATCGATTCCACTATCCAGATTATCGTTATCACCAAGATGACGATTAACCAGACCGACTTTGACTTTGCCAACAGCCTGATGGAAGCCGGCGCGTTCTGGTACGGGACCAAATATCCCGGCGATATCGAGGATTACATCTATCAGCCCACGGATTTTGTACTGAGTATCCAGAATGCCTATCAGCGCCGCAAGCTGGAGTTAGAGCGGAACCGCACCCAGTCCAAACTGGATCAACGGGTGCGTGAAATCTTGCAGGAGAAAAAAATCATCGGCAAATCACCGCCGATTCAGAAACTGCATCAGCAGGTGGAGCGCGTGGGAAAGACGCACGCCAGCGTTTTGATTTACGGTGAATCCGGGACCGGCAAAGAGCTGGTCGCGACAAACCTTCACTACAACAGTCCCCGTCGGTACGAGAACTTCGTTACCGTGAACTGTGGGAGTATGCCGGCAAATCTCATCGAAAGCGAATTGTTCGGCTACGAGCGGGGCGCGTTTACCGGCGCCCAAAAAAATAAATCAGGCCTGTTCGAGCAGGCCGACGGCGGGACGGTCTTCCTGGATGAAGTCTCCGAGCTCCCGCTGAAAGCACAGACAAAACTGCTCCGCGTCCTGCAGGAGGGCGAAATTGATAAAATCGGACGGCACAAGAGCTACCAGGTGGACGTCCGGATTATTGCCGCGACAAACCGCCGTCTCGAAGAACTGGTTAAGCGACGGGAGTTCCGGGAGGATCTCTTTTACCGGATGAATGTCCTGCAGATTGAAGTCCCGGCACTCCGGGAGAGAAGAGAGGATATTCCGGTATTAACCGAGTATTTTATGGAAAAATTTTGTACCAGAATGGGCACACCGCCTTTGCCCTTAAACGACGATGTGATGCAGGTCCTCAGCGAGCACAACTGGCCGGGGAACGTCCGCGAACTCCAGAATGTGATTCAGCGTCTGTTGTTGATTTTCGATAAAAAACCGTCTGTCAGCGATGTGAAATCGGTGCTGGGAATCGTGAACCAGAGCACCAGTGGTAACGGATTCCGTTCGGTTTTCAGAGAGGAAAATATCCAGCCACTGCGGGAAATTGAGGAACGGTTCCGGGCGGAATACGTCACTTTTGTTCGTGAGTTAACAGACACCGATGCGGAAGCTGCCCGCCAACTGGGGCTGGCGCCACCGAATTTTCATCGGATGTGCAAAGACCTTGGGTTAAAATGAGAGATTGGTAAAAAGAAATTCAACCTACAATTATGAAATAGCGAGAATCGGCAGGAATCGCGGACGACAAGCCGACTTCCTTATCACTATGATAACAAATGAATTATCTAAATAATAATTTTCCGGTATTTCAGGAAGGGAAAAAAGTAGTCACACAGAGATAAAGAGTCAGTTAGACGGAAACAGGTAACGAGCCTTCGCCACGGCGGCGCTTGGCGCAATTTTTGAACTAAGCAGTATACCTCTGCACCTGTTATTCAGTGAATTGAATCAATGGTGTAGGAAACCTACTGCATAGACCAGAAGGAGCAAGGTTGTGGATGCCATACGGTTAGCGTTTGTTGACTGGGTAATTATTGCTGTCTATTTCGGATTCGTCCTTGGTATCGGCTATTATCTGAAGCGATTCACCAAAAACGACGAAGATTTTTTCCTGGCCGGCCGTAAAAACAGTTCATGGGTCGCCGGTTTGGCCTTTCTCTCGGCAAATATGGGGGCGTTGGAGCTCCTGGGGATGACCGGGAATACTTTCAAATACGGGATGTACGTGGCGCACTTCTATTGGATTGGCGCTATCCCGGCAATGCTGTTCCTGGCCATCTATATGATGCCGTTTTATTACAGCAGCAAAATCAAATCGATTCCCGGATATCTCAAACTCCGGTTCGATGAAAAGACACGCGTATTAAACGCTATTTCCTTTGGCGTAATGACGCTGCTGGTTTCCGGGATCAACCTGTATGCCATGGCACTGGTGCTCCACACCTTCCTGGGATGGAACTGGGATATTAGCATGTGGGCATCCGCGGCAACCGTTGCAGCGTATGTCACCCTGAGTGGACTGATGTCCGCCATTTTCACTGAAATTGTCCAGTTCTTTCTGATTTGGTTCGGGCTGTTCCTGGTGGTAATTCTCGGTATCGTAGAAATTGGCAGCATGCAGGAAATCTTTGCGCGGGTTCCCGAATCGTTCAATACCCTCTGGTCCACCTCAACCGATCCCACACAAAACGGGATGCTGGTGACCTGGGGGGGGATCGTTCTAGGGTTGGGCTTTGTTCTTTCATTCGGCTATTGGACCACTGATTTTCTGGTGGTGCAGCGTGCCTTTTCTGCCAAAGATTTGCGATCCGCCCGGATGACCCCGATTATCGCGTCGTTTTTCAAGATGGCCCTTCCGTTCATCGTCGTCGTTGGCGGCCTGATTGCACTGGTGTTGTCCAATGATCCGGGCAGCGGATTCCAGCTGTTGCAGGACGGGGGCAGCATTAATTATGATTCCGCACTTCCCATGTTGATTGTCCGGTATTATCCCAACGGGTTGATCGGACTGGGTATCACCGCCCTGCTTGCCGGATTTATGGCCGGACAGGCGGGGAATATCAGCGCGTTTAATACCGTCTGGACCTACGATATCTACAAATCAGTTATAAAAAAGGACGCGTCCAGTGAACACCTTCTCTGGATGGGGCGGGTTGCTACTATTGCAGGGATCATCCTGAGTGTTGTGACTGCGTACTGGGCCAAAAGTATGCCGACCATTATGGATTATATGCAGGCGATCTTTTCCTGGGTGAACGCCCCCCTCTTTGCCACCATGCTGCTGGGTATGTTCGTGAAATGGATTACGCCCAACGGCGCATTCTGGGGACTGCTGGTCGGTATGACGGCGTCTTTCACCATGTGGCTGGGTGTCCGGTTCGGCTGGATAGCAGAGAGCGCCATTACCATGTCCGGCGTTGCCAGTGATATGGCGGCCAACTTCTGGCGCGCCTGGTGGGCCTGGCTGATTTGCTTCTTTGTAACGATCATTATCAGCTTTTTTACCAAAAAGAAGCCACACAGCGAACTGGTCGGTCTCGTGAAGGGACTCACCGAAGAAGCGGAGACAAAGGACGTGAAATATTACCGCAAGCCTGAATTTTACGCGATCATTTCTGTGGTGGTTCTGGTTATTTTGAATATCATTTTCTGGTAAGAGAGGAGTAAGAGATATGGCTGAGGAAAAAGGAATGCGCCCAATCTGGTTTTTTATCGGGCTGATTCTGCTGATTATCGGTGGATTAATCTTTGTCGCAGGTATCTATTACCTGATTTATCCATCCCATAGTACGACCGTACTGCAGGAGGTTCATCCGAACATCTGGTGGGGCGGCATTATGCTCATTGTCGGCGGTGTCTTTCTGTTCCTGAACAGAGGGGTTACTGTCGAGTAGTGCACGACGACTGTGGACAGATACCAACAGAGTGAGCGCTTGTAAATTGATACAGTACTTGTTGGATGCGGGCGTTCACTGTGCTGGTATATTGATCGAAACCTTTAACGGGAGCAATCGGAGAAAATAATCCGGAGCCGATTCCGGATTTACTGTTCAAATATCCATAGAGTATTTCCTTCCAAAGGCGTCCAAAACCCACGTTGGATTGGGGAAAATGATTAATGACCGATTATCTGAAAACGTATGTGCTGTATGTAATTTTATTCCTTCTCGGCGGGACGACTCAGGCAGGAGAGCCGTTGCTAGTCGTCAACCAGGCCGGATACCTCCCGACTGCCGAAAAGTTCGTATACGCTGTCGGCCCTGCCGATAGTTTTATGGTGCATGATGCAACGGACGGAGCAATTGTCTATCGCGGGGAATTGACCAGTTCGGCCGGGGTGGACGAATCGACCGGTTTAGTAATTAATCGCGGTGATTTTGGTCCGGTTAACATAACCGGCATGTACTATATAACTGCGACAGACGGATCAGCCACCGGAAAATTTCGTATTGCCGGATACGTATATTCCGACGTGTTTCGCAAAGCGCTGAAGGGATTTTACTTCCAGAGATGCGGAACAGCGCTGGAGGATCCGGCAGCGGAAGTGTATAAACATTCGGCCTGTCACCAGGATGATGCTACTCCACACGTATCCCTGAGGTCCGATACCCATATAGAATCCACAGGCGGATGGCATGACGCCGGCGACTACGGAAAATATATGGTTCCGGCAGGCATTACAGTCGGGACATTGCTCATGGCGTATGACTATTTCCCGGACGAGTTTGCCAGGGATGACATTGGCATCCCGGAGAGCGGAAACGGTATCCCGGATATCCTGGATGAGATCCGCTGCGAACTCGAATGGACCATAACGATGCAGCGCTCGGATGGCGGAGTGTACCACAAGTTGACGACCCAGCGGTTTACCGGAATGGTGATGCCGGAACCACAGGACAGCCTCCGGTACATTTATGAGGTCGCTTCTGCGGCGACGGCGGATTTTGCGGCATTGACAGCGAGAGCAGCGAGAACTTTGGCGCCCTTTGACCAGGCGTTTTCTGAGCGGCTCCAGCAGAGCGCCATTCGCGCATGGAATTTTTTGGAAGCCAATCCGGATATCGTGCCGAGAGGCGGATTTCACAATCCGGCCGGAACCAATACCGGAGAATACGGTGACAGAGACGACAGCGATGAGCGGATTTGGGCCGCAGCCGAATTATACGAGACCACAGGCGGGAAACGGTATCACCGCTATTTCCTGGACCATTTTGATGACGTTAAGCCCATGGCAAATAATTTTACCTGGAATCAGGTCGGAACACTGGGGCATCTCACGTATCTGTGGACATCCCGTCAAGCAGCCGATCCGGAAGTGAAAGCTACGCTTCAATCCGCACTCAGAGAGCAATGTGATGCTGTAATCGAAATCATCAACCGGAGCGGATTCCGCACGGCAATTGCTCCAGGTGAATTCAACTGGGGCAGTAATTCGCTGGCTATGAACCGGGCCATGCTCCTTCTTATGGGGTATGAAACGTTTGACGATTCCGCTTATTACAACGGTGCGCTGGATCAGCTTAATTATATCCTAGGCACAAATGCTCACGAAATGACATTTCTCACCGGAGTTGGCGAACGGTCACCGATGCATATCCATCACCGGCAATCCGCTGCTGATGGTATAGTCCAACCGGTTCCCGGCCTCCTGGCCGGCGGGCCAAACGAAGATCGGCAGGACCGCGTATTAATGGAAAGATTTACCGAAGACACACCGCCGGCATTGTGTTATGCGGATTCGTTGGACAGTTACGCATCCAACGAGATTGCCATCAACTGGAACGCACCGCTCGTGTTTGTTGCAGGCTATTTTAGTTCACCAAAATGATAGTTGAAACGAGGTCCCCGGATGAAATTCGGTCACTTTAACGATGCCGCCCGCGAATACGTAATCACGGATCCCCGGACACCCTATCCATGGATAAATTATCTGGGCAATCAGGATTTTTTCAGTCTCATCTCGAATACGGCAGGTGGGTACACGTTCTGCAAAGATGCCAAATATCGCCGGCTCACCCGCTACCGCTACAATAATGTCCCAATCGATGACGGCGGAAAATACTTCTACATCAAAGATGGCGAGACCGTCTGGTCTCCTGGCTGGAAGCCGGTGAAAACGCCGCTGGACGATTATAGCTGCCGCCACGGACTGAGTTATTCGATTATTTCGGGAGAAAAAAACGGTATCCGCGCGGAGGTGCTTTATTTTGTTCCGCTGAATTCCTGGGCGGAAGTACAGAAACTGACCCTGAAAAACACGACAGGCCAGACCAAATCGATAAAACTGTTTTCGTTGGTGGAATGGTGTCTCTGGAACGCCGAGGACGATATGACCAATTTCCAGCGAAATTTCTCCACAGGTGAGGTGGAAATCGAGGGCTCAGCGATTTATCACAAGACTGAATACAAAGAGCGCCGGAACCATTACGCGTTTTACTCGGTCAATGCGCCGATTGACGGATATGATACCGACCGGGAAAGTTTCACGGGGCTCTATAACGGATTTGGCGCCCCGGACGCGGTGCTGGAAGGAACGCCACGGAATTCCGAAGCCCACGGCTGGTCGCCCATTGCTTCCCACTATCTGGAACAGACGCTTGCTCCGGGTGAGACGAAAGAGTTAATCTTTCTCCTGGGATACGTGGAAAATGAGCCCGATGATAAATGGGTAAGCAAGGGCGTCATCAATAAACGAAAGGCCAGAGCGCTGATGGAGCGGATCGATTCGGTGAAGAAGGTTGATACCGCCCTGCAGGAACTCAGAAAGTACTGGGATGAGCTGCTCTCGGTTTATACAGTCGACAGCGGCGATGAAAAACTGGATCGGATGGTGAATATCTGGAATCAGTACCAGTGCATGGTCACGTTTAACTTGTCGCGAAGCGCTTCGTTTTTTGAATCCGGCATCGGCCGCGGCATGGGGTTCCGTGATTCCAATCAGGATCTGATCGGGTTTGTCCACCAGGCACCGGCCCGGGCCCGCCAGCGTATCCTGGATATTGCCGCCACACAATTCGAGGACGGTACCGCATATCACCAGTATCAGCCGCTGACCAAGGAAGGCAACCATGATATCGGCGGGAACTTTAACGATGATCCGCTGTGGCTGATTCTCTCGACCACCTCATACATCAAGGAGACCGGCGATTTTTCCATCCTGGAGGAGCAGGTGCCGTTCGATAATGACGAGAGTAAGGCAGAGCCCCATTTTGAGCACCTGAAACGGTCATTCTACCATACTGTGAATAACCTGGGCCCACATGGATTGCCGCTCATCGGCCGGGCAGACTGGAACGACTGCCTGAACCTGAACTGTTTTTCCACCGATCCCAACGAATCGTTCCAGACGACGAATAATAAGATGAGCCGCACCGCTGAATCGCTGATGATTGCCGGACAGTTTGTACTGTATGGTGGGGTCTTTGTTGAACTCTGCCGCCAGATCGGCCGGGATACGGAAGCTGCCGAAGCACAGGAACATGTGGACGCCATGGCGGAGGCAATCAAAGAGCACGGCTGGGACGGCAAATGGTTCTTGCGCGCGTACGATTATTACGGGAATAAAGTGGGCAGCCACCAGAACGACGAAGGGAAAATCTTCATCGAATCCCAGGGGTTCTGCACTATGGCCGGTATCGGCCTGGACGATGGGAAGGCCAGGCGGGCGCTGGATTCGGTAGAGGAGCATCTGGATACCGAATACGGTATCGTCCTGAATCAGCCGGCATTCACGGAGTATTACATCGAGTACGGAGAGATATCCACTTATCCGGCGGGATACAAAGAAAATGCCGGGGTCTTTTGTCATAACAATCCCTGGATTATGATCGGGGAATCGCTGCTCGGACGTGGCGATCGCGCTTTTGAGTATTACCGGAAAATTGCGCCGTCGTATCTCGAGGATATCAGCGATCTGCACAAGGTGGAACCGTACGTATATTGCCAGATGATTGCCGGAAAAGATGCCTACAAACCCGGTGAAGGAAAAAACTCCTGGCTCACCGGCACCGCGGCCTGGAATTACTATGCTATTACGCAGTACATCCTTGGAATCAGGCCCGGGTATGATGGCCTAACCATCGAACCGTGTATTCCCAAAGAGTGGAACGGCTTCCGCGTCACGCGGAAATTCCGTGGCGCCACCTATCATATATCTGTGGTGAACGGGGATAATGTTAGCACCGGGGTAAAGCAGGTTACGATTGACGGTGACCCCGTCGACGGGAATAGGCTTCCGTTGTCCGAATCCGGTAGCGAACACAGAGTTGTTGTATCGCTGGGATAAGTCAATTTGTGAAAAAAGAGGTGTTGAGATGTTGAATATGGTGAGAGACAGACAGGACCACTAACCGGAGAATGGACGAGAATGAGTGACGCCAAATTCAAACTTCCGCTGAAGGAAAAGATTGGGTACGGTCTGGGCGATACTGCCGCAAACCTGGTGTGGCGCGGCGTTTTGGCATTTTTAATGATTTTTTACACTGATGTCTTTGGCATCTCTGCAGCTGCGGCCGGTGTATTATTGCTGGTAGTGCGGCTGTCAGACGGCGTCACCGATGTCATGATGGGTATGATCGCCGACCGGACGGAAACGCGTTGGGGCAAATTCCGCCCGTGGATTCTCTGGTCTGCGCCGGTGCTTGGCCTGTTTATGGTGTTATCGTTTACGACGCCCAACTTTGGCCCCACCGGAAAACTCATCTGGGCGTATGCGACCTATCTCGGGCTCATTTTGGCCTATACGGCGAACAATGTACCATACTCTGCACTCATGGGAGTAATGACTCCGGACCACGAGGAGCGGGCAAGCCTATCCAGCTTCCGCTTTGCCGGAGCGTTCCTCGGCGGAATCATTATGACCGGTTTCTTGCTGGATTTGGTTAAATATTTTGGCCGGGGAGATCAGCAGAAGGGCTACATGTACTCGACGATAATCTACGCTGTGCTACTGGTAATCCTGATGGTAATCACCTTTTTAACCACCAAAGAGCGGGTTGCGCCACAAAAAATCCAAAAAGGCCACATGAAGCGGGATATGATTGATCTCGTGAAAAACATGCCCTTTATTATTCTGCCCCTACTGACGATTTCGGCCTTCGTGTACTATCGGAACGTTACCACCGGGGTGATTCTTGTTGCCGTGTTAGCCGGAGCATATTATTTCATTAATAAACTGATCAATCGCCCGCGGGAGGAGACCAGCGGAACCCAGAAGGATTTGGTGGACGTGATGCAGAATAAGCCGTGGCTCATTCTGCTGTGCATTGGATTTCTGTTTAACATGTTCAATTCGGTGAAGCAGGGAGCGATTGCATACTACTTTAAGCACTTTGCCAATGAGCCTGTGCTTGCCGGGCGATACCTGCTGGTGCTGCTGATCGTGTCTATGGTCGCGGCATTCCTCACCGGATATTTATCCAAAATCTTTGGCAAGAAGCGTCTGTTTATCGGATCGATGGTACTCAGCGGAATTTTCACTGGGTTCATATTTTATATGGGGCCGGATCAGATTACCGCCGTTTTTGTTCTGGGGAGTATATCCGAGTTTTTCGCGGCAATACTGCCGGTACTGTATTTCACTATGCTTGGTGATGGTGCAGATTTTTCCGAATGGCAAAATGGGCGCCGTGCCACAGGTCTCGTCTATTCTGCCGGAACATTTGTCATGAAGGCCAGCGGCGGGTTCGCCGGCGCGGTCATTGGCATAGTTTTGGCAAATTATGGGTATGACGGTCAGGATCCTGCGACAATTTCGGCAACGATTCCCGGGATCAAATTACTGATGAGCTGGATCCCGACTGTTTTTGTCTTTGTGGCAGCGGGCGTATTTATGTTCTATCCGCTAACGTCGGAAAAGATGGCGGAAATCGAGGCTGATTTGGCTCTTCGGAGGGAACGGGCGGATTCTGGGATTGCCTGAGAACTTGTCGGGCCCCGGTAGACTGGAAAATTTTAATTTTAGTTCAATTTGGCTAATCGCATGAAGCGTCTAATATTTCTCACAATTGCCTGCTTAATATCCAGCGGTGGATGTTCGGAAAATCTCGCCGGAACTGAAGACACGGATAGTACCGAATTCATCTGGCCACCAGCCGCCGAAATTAATGCATCCATAGGTCGAGCAATAAATTTAGGCAATGCCCTGGAGGCGCCTGCAGAAGGTGAATGGGGCGTGACTTTGCAGGAAGAATATTTCGAGGTTATCGACAGCGCAGGATTTGATGCCGTACGTATTCCGGTTCGCTGGTCAGCACACGCAAATGTCGATTCCCCGTACGTCATAGATGAGCAATTTTTCCGTCGGGTGGATTGGGCCGTGGAAAACGCAGTGGATCGAAACCTGGTCGCTATTATTAATATCCATCATTTTGAAGAGATTATGACAAATCCGGCCGCGAATAAAGCACGGTTTTTATCACTGTGGAGACAGATAGCCGATCGGTACAGCGATTACTTGCCTCAATTGATATTTGAAATCCTGAATGAGCCGAACGATCAGTTGACTCCGGACCTCTGGAATCGATATCTCCTGGATGCCTATTCGATTATACGGGAGTCTAATCCAAAGCGTGCTTTGATCATCGGGACAGCCAATTGGGGCGGCCTGGGAAGTCTGGAACAACTCGAGATCCCCGAGGAGGATGAATTTATCATTGTAACCTTCCACTACTACGAACCGTTCCCGTTCACCCACCAGGGGGCGGAATGGGTTGAGGGGAGTGATGCCTGGCTAAACACAGAGTGGACTGGGAACTCTGCAGAGATAGAGAAGGTACGCGCCGATTTTGACCGGGCTGCGGAGTGGGCAGATTCCAAAGGTGTATCTTTGTTTATGGGAGAATTCGGGGCGTATAGCCGGGCCGGATTAGTCTCCCGGGTGCGCTGGACCAACTGTATCGCCAGAGAAGCCGAAAGCCGAGGATTCAGCTGGGCCTACTGGGAATTCTGCTCTGGGTTCGGTGTTTACGATTCCGATACCGGCACCTGGAATAAATATCTTCTGGAAGCCTTAATACCTGAGGACCAAACAGAGTAATCATGAATAAACTCACACGATTTATTACGGATATCATTATGAAAAGAACATTGTGTTATATGGCAGTATCGGTCGCTTTTGTTGTAAGTACCGTACCGGCGAACGGGTTTCTCCATACCGAAGGGGCCAAAATTGTAAATACCGAGGGCGAGGAAGTTCTCTTACGGGGCTTCGGCCTCGGTGGATGGCTGGTGCCGGAGGGGTATATGTTAAAGGTCCCCGGATACGGTTCTCCGACTACTATCCGGAACAGGATCATTGACCTTATAGGAGAAGACGGCGCCGAAGAGTTTTACGGAATTTACCGGGAAAACTATGTGGCGAAGCAGGATATCGATACGATCGCTTCGTGGGGCGTAAATTCCATACGGCTCCCGATGCACTATCGATTACTGTCCCCGGAACAAGGAGTCTATAATGAAGCGGGATTTGGGTTTATCGACAGTCTGCTTTCCTGGTGTGAGTCCAACCAATTGTATTTGATACTGGATATGCACTGTGCGCCCGGCGGTCAAAATTCGGATAACATCAGCGATTCCGACGGTGAGGCCAAACTCTGGACGCAGCCGGAGAACCAGGACCATTTGGTGGAATTGTGGCGGACCCTGGCCGATCGATATGCCGGTGAAGAGTGGATAGGCGGGTATGATTTGATCAATGAACCGGTGATGCCGGACGGCTATACCAATTCGGATCTGCGGAAGCTCTATCTCCGGCTCAAGAATGCGGTGCGTGAGGTCGATACAAATCATATGATCTTCATTGAGGGGAACTGGTATGCCACGGATTTCAGTGAGATGACTCCACCGTTCGATGGGAATATGGTGTATGCGTTTCACAAATACTGGAACGAAACAAATACCGCCTCAATATCTCAATATCTGAATATCCGGAAAAAGTGGGGCGTTCCCCTGTGGCTGGGCGAATCCGGAGAGAACTCCAATCCATGGTTTTACCAAACCATTGCACTGATGGAAGAAAACAATATCGGCTGGAACTGGTGGACCCACAAAAAGGTGGATACCCATACCTCGCCGTATTCTGTCCATAGGACAGAGGGTTACAATGATATTCTGGATTATTGGAACGGAAACGCGGAAAAACCAGGTGAATCTGTAGCCCGGCAAGCACTGGTAGAATTTGCACACAAATTCGCGCTGGACAGTTGTGATTTTCGCCCGGATGTGCTGGCTGCGATCGTGAACCGTGAATCGGCAGCAAAACCACAGCCGTACACTAAACTTACTCTCCCGGGAACAATCTCCGGTGTCCACTATGATATCGGGATGCAGGGCAGCGCCTATTACGATACGGAATATATAAAGACCCGGTGGGATGCAGACCAGCCATGGAATAAGGGCTATAATTATCGTAATGACGGCGTCGATATCACCGAGGTGGAGTACGATGATGAGTTGGTGTACGCCATTGGCCATATTGAGGGCGGAGAATGGGTCACATACACCATAGATGTCCCATATGACGGGGAATATGATGTAGCGTGTGTAATCGCGGGTGAATCAGCTGGAGGGCAACTCCAGCTTTTTCTGGATGGGGAGCCGTTGACCTCACAGGTCGATGTTCCGGAGACAGGCGGCTGGGAGGAATGGAAATCGCTTTCGCTGGGAGAGATGGAACTGCCGGCTGGCGAGCATACGATAAAACTGCTTTTTCACCAGGGCGGATTTAATTTTCTCCGCTTCCGGTTCACGGCGAAAGAAAATGATACCTTCGGCGCGGTCGATTCCCATACGCTGATCGGAAATAATTTCCCAAATCCCTTTAATTCCGAGACCAGTATCCCGATATTAGTCTCAAGAGAATCTGATGCTGTGGTGAGGGTGTACGATATTTCAGGCGCTTTGGTCAGTACCGTGTTTCATGGATTATTGGCCGAAGGAGAGCAGACGATTATGTGGGATGGGCAAAACAACGAAGGGGCACCTGCCTCATCCGGAATATATTTTTATGAATTAAATATCAGGGGAGAAAAAAGAGTTCAGGATATGTTATTGGTTCGGTGAAGAGGGAGCAAAGTAAGTAAAATTTATCGGTTGTTAAGTCAATGGTAATTATGTCTCACTCCTGTTTGGACAATTAACCCAATAGAAAATATAAATACTTGTAGCCAGTGAAGGTTGTGAAATGTATTGCCGGGGAATGCCCAAAATTATCATGGTGATAATTCAAGTATTATCGTATTGATAATATAGTTGAAGCCAGAGAAAGCATGATTCGGCTAAAATGCCTTGATAGAGGCCCCTGGCATGTCTCACACGCTATAATTCATCTGACATTATCATCTTGGCCTAGTTTTTGAACTTATATATACCTGATACACATTTTATCTGAAATAAGACCAAGAGATCGCATTAATTCAAAGACAGGCGTATTTGCAACAGACAGGGAGAGCATCCTGATTTTATATCAGCCAGGCCAATATTCTGTGGCCACCATAAACAATTTACAGTGCAACGCTTCCGATAACTGCCTCAGATTCCCTGAATAATGACAGGCATGGTTTTGCGGCAAAGAGAGAGGACGTTTATTCTGCCGATGGTTTTCGGCCGTTTGGTGTCCTCGCGGTATGAGCGTTGGGAATTTAGATTAGCGAAAACTCGCTATCTACTGGAGATAAACACTAACAAAAGGAGAGAACGATGAGAAAGTTGTTACTCATCACCACACTAGTTTTTACGGTGTCAACCGTATTGGGGCAGGTTCCGCTTCTGGATTTCGAGAATCCCCCTGCGTCCGACGACTCGACTTTTTGGATCTACAGCGAGGCTGAAGCCGATACAGGCGATGTAGATTCAAATTACATCGATATCACGTATATCGATACTGAGGTATTTGCGGGTGATACGGCGATGCAGTTTGATTACCGTGTCCACGACAGTCAGGAATGGGGCGGATTTGCCAAAGTCGAACATTTTTATCCGGACTCAAACGGGACTTTCGACTTTTCAGCATTCACGGATTTGACTTTCAGTTACTATGTCCAAACGCCTCAGTCCATTGCAGGTTCAGTGCAGTTACGAATTAATCTCTGGGATGTCAGTAATTCTCAGAACGGTGCAAAGACCTATGACATCAATGATGCTGAATACTGGTACTCCTTTCACCCGGTATTGGATTCCGATCCCGGTTGGAATACCCAGACCATTTCTCTGGAAGGGGTTTTGGGGGCCGATCAGGCCAACAGCGAATTATTTCAGATGACTAACTGGTCGGGTATCACCGGGAATTCGGAGCTGGATCTGGACAAAATAAAGGCGGTTGCTATTGAGCTGTCTATTGCCTCAAGTCAGCCGGAACCAAAATATTCCGAAGGTGTAGTGCTTTTGGACCATTTTGTCCTTGAGGGTGAAGCCGAAATGCCGTTGGTTTTCTTTAACGGGAAAGCCGTGCCCGGCAATATCTCTTCGTTCGGTACAATGTGGAGTGGTTCGGCGACGGTGGAAGAGGAAGCCGGTATCCCGACTGAGGGTGGCCAGGCGACCGCAGCAATCAAGTGGGAAGGTGGCGATCAGTGGGACGGTCCCCGGTTCGAAACGGCCCAGGCAAAAAATATGCTCTACAAATGGTCGACGGATTCCATTCGGTTCGACATTAAAGCCGAAGCCGGATTGGGCCAGTTACGGTTAGACTTTTTTGATACCGATACCGACGGTGATGGCACCGACGATTATCCCTTCGAAGCCCACTACTTTGTCGAAGAGGCAGATGTAGGTTATGACGGCAGCTGGAAGGAAGTCAAAGTTGCCTTAGCTGATTTTAACCGCAATGTAGGCTTTAATAATGGCGAAACTCAGTATGACGGGGTCTTCGATTCTACCCTGACCAAAGGGTTTGTCGTTCGTGCGACCGGCGCCGCAGCCTGGGGAAAAACCATCTATCTCGATAACATCTGGACCGGTACTCCTGTGATCGATAATGAAGCACCGGCACAGGTAACGGAAGTCAGCGCCACACCTAATGCGTCCGAATATTATAACCTGGTGACATGGACAGATGTAGTCGGTGAATCATACGAGACTTATGATGTCTATGCCAGTACGCAGGCCATTCAGGATCTGGAAGCGGAGTCAGTCTATCTGATTGCTGAGGGTGTTGCCGAAGACGTGAGCAGTACGCCACACTATCTCTTCAATCCGTTTGAGGACAAACAGCAGGATTATTATTACGCTGTGGTCTGTAATGACCAGGCCGGAAACCTCGGTCCGGCAGGCACGGGTGGTCCAATCACCGGAACCGCACGGGGGATTGCGACGATTTCCCTGGATGTACCGGCCGAATTTGCTGCCGATGGCGATTTCTCCGAATGGAACGATATTACTCCGATTGAAGTCAAACCATCAGTCAACAACGTCGTAGTGGGCGGCTTTGACGATGATAACGATTTGACAGCTTCGGTTTGGCTGGCGATGGACAGCGATTATCTCTATATCGCTGCTGACGTTATTGATAACTCATACACTTTTGGTACCGGTGATTGGTGGAACCAGGATGCGCTGGAAATGTTTATAGGTCTCTATGACTATAAAGGTGGAGCCAAACACGCCGCTTATCAGCGTGGTGAGGAACCGGATTTTAACCTGAGTATTCGTCCGGACGGTCTGCATCATCAGAACAAGGGGCAGGATGTGATTTCGCTGGAAGAGGAATTCTTCTGGGCGGATGGTGGAGGACAGGATTACTTCATCGAAACGCGAATTGCGATCGACTCTTTGTTGCTGGATAGTGATACCACCAATTTTACCCCGACTAAAGGCATGCGTATCCCGATGGATATCTACATGCATGACAACGACGGTGGAACGGCGGAAGGCAATATCGCATTTTCACCGCACAATAATGATACCGGCTGGCAGAGTCCTAGCGAGTGGACCTACACATGGTTAGGAAAACCGGGTATAGTATCGGTGGAAGACGGAGAGAACATTATCCGGTCTTACCGGTTGTCACAGAACTATCCGAACCCGTTTAATCCAACCACGGCTATCGAATTTGCCCTTCCCGCGGAAGGTAAAGTTTCAATCGCCGTGTACAATGTATTGGGCGAACGGGTGGCTACATTGCTAAATGAGCACAAACCGGCTGGTGAGTACCAGGTGGAATGGAACGCCCGTGGAGTATCCTCCGGCGTATACTTCTACTCTATTAAAGCAGACGGTTTTCACCAGACCAAAAAGATGGTCCTGATGAAATAGTTCACAGTTTATCTAAGGGGGCAGCCAATGAACCGGATGCCCCTTTGGGTAAATCCGGGGGGAGGGTCATTACTACAGCAGATGCCCAGTATCCTGCACGAACCTTATCGTTCTGTATTCGTAGTTGGATTTATCAATACTCCTGGAATTGAAACTGTTAGGAAAATCGAAAGATGCTAAGACTGAACAAATGTAGCACAATACAGGTGAAGGCGGGAATAAAGCGCACTCGCAGGACCTGTACAAAGGAAAATGACTTATGAAAAGACGATGGCTTGTCCTTGTGATACTGTTACTCGCCGGGGGATCGCACGGCCT
This sequence comes from Candidatus Neomarinimicrobiota bacterium, assembly GCA_021734025.1. Classification (NCBI taxonomy): domain Bacteria; kingdom Pseudomonadati; phylum Fidelibacterota; species Fidelibacterota bacterium. Next base: position 20,223 of record JAIPJS010000023.1, on the reverse strand, counting down.
GCTTGCCCAAACCACAGGCAAGATCGCCGGCACAGTCACCGACGAGGAATCCGGAGAGCCGTTACCCGGGGTCAATTTGATTCTGGAGGGGACTTCCAAAGGCGCGGCGACAAACGCCGATGGATATTACTACATAATTAACATCCCGCCGGGAACGTATACTCTCAGGGCTCAGATGATCGGATACGAAATAGTACGTGTGACGGACGTCCGGGTGTCGGTGAATCTCACATCAAATATTTCTGTGGAAATGAAACAGACAGCTATCGAGGGTGAGGAGGTCATCGTTGAAGCAGAAATAACCTCCAAAAAGAAAAGCCAGACCAGCAGTGTCCGAAATGTGTCTTCCGACCAGATGGATGCGCTTCCGGTTGAAAACGTGGAATCGGTGATTGAGATGCAGGCGGGCGTGGTTGATGGCCACTTTCGGGGCGGCCGCGATACGGAAGTTACATATCTCATCGACGGTATCCAGGTGGATGATTCTTTTGGCGGGACGGTGAGTGCCGTCAATATCGAGACAGAATCTGTAGAAGATCTGGAGGTCATCACCGGGACATTCAATGCGGAGTACGGCCGGGCCATGAGTGGTGTGGTTAACCAGGTAACGAAAAGCGGTTCCAATACATTCCACGGATCGGTTTATGGTGGAATAGCAAATTACTTTACAGCCCATAACGACGTCTTTCTAGGCCTGAATAATTCAGACCTGGCCAGAAATCAGGATCTCAAATTGCACCTGAGCGGGCCGATCATTAAAGATAAAATTACCTTTTTTATGAACTACAGAAATCAAAATAACAAGAATCACCTGAACGGTATCCGAAGGTTCCAGGTGGACGATTACAGCAGTTTTCTCGGGGATTCCACCCAGTGGATTTCAGAGCATACCGGAGACAGTGCATATGTTCCGATGAATCCGAGCAGCAATACGTCCTTTACGGGAAAAGTTGCCTTTAACCTCTTTCAGGATGTGAGACTTTCCTATCTGGGAATCTTCAATGATGATAACTGGCAGGGTTACAATCATCAGTACAAGTACAATCCCGACGGTATGGCCAGTTCCAACAGCAAATCCGCAATGCACGCCATCCAGATGAACCATATGCTGGGCAGTGCAATGTTTTATGACCTGAAAGTCTCGTATCTGAATGACTATTACGGACGATATGTTTTCAAAGATCCCACAGATTCCGGATTTGTACACGACCGATATTCGAACAACGCCGGTCCGGGATTTTTTACCGGGGGGCAAGAAAAATCTCACGAGGAGCGCACCCTGAACGATTACAATGTGAAATTCGATTTGAATTGGCAAATCAATACGAATCACAGCCTGAAGACGGGGATTCTCTATACCCAACATTCTCTTGACCAGGCCTATTCGCAAATCCGAAACGAGTATTACGGCACCGAATTCGAGGACGATCTCTACGAGCCGGTTGTCATGTCGGATTCCTCGATTTATTCGGATCATTATAAAGTGGAGCCGACAGAATTTTCGGGCTACATCCAGGATAAGATGGAGTTCGATGAAATGGTGATTAACCTGGGAATCCGGTACGATTATTTTGAGCCGAACACCGTCTATCCGTCTGACCGGCGGAATCCGGCCAACCAGTTAGACCTGCCGGACAGCCTGATGTCCACTTATCCCTCGGCTGATCCCAAAACCCAGATTAGTCCGCGGTTCGGGTTGGCGTACCAGCTGGCAGAATCGGCCATTCTGCGCTTTAGTTACGGGCATTTCTTCCAGATGCCCCCCATGTATTCGTTGTATCAGAATAACTCGTTTATCGTGGCGCCAACCAGCTATCAGACGACTATGGGGAATGCACAGCTGCATGCCCAGAAGACCGTGATGTACGAGATCGGCCTCTGGCAGGAAATCATGCCTGGTATGGGATTCGAAGTCGCACTCTTTTACCGGGACATCTATGATCTGTTGAGCACCAAGGTCGTTACCACGTACAACCAGATTAAATACGGACTTTACACGAACAAGGATTACGGTAATGTCCGGGGCGTGGAGTTTAAATACGACTTCAACCATCGGAATTTTTCATCCTTCATTAATTATACGCTTCAGTACACCCGGGCCAATGCGGACAACCCGACACAAACCTTTAACCGCGCCGGTGGAAGTATGGACCCGATCAACCGCCTGATTCCCATGGGATGGGATCAGCGGCATACGTTTAATGTCACCGCGTCATATGGGACGGAGAGACTCGGCTCGACTCTGACGTTTTATTATAATTCGGGAACCGCTTATACGTTTGCTCCCATCGGGGAAAGCCGGTTGTCCCGAATTAATCTGTATCCGAACAACGATTATCAGCCCGCACGATACAGCGTCGATCTGACGGGATATTATACTGTTATGCAAGTCGGCATGGTCAATCTGCAGCTGACGTGGGCGGTGTACAATTTATTCGATACTCTGAATCCGGTGGCAGTCAATAGCGAAACCGGACAGGCGTATACCGCGATTATCAGCGAAAGTGAACGGGGAAGCCACCGGAGTAATTTTAACGACTACGAAGACCGGATAGAAAATCCATCCATGTATGCTGCCCCGCGGCTGGTGAAAATTGGATTAACGACCCGGTTCTGATAACACTGACACAACGAGTTGGAATAAAGATTTTCCACAGATATGCCCAAGGACATTCTACTATGATGCGAAACGTAAAACTCATCCTGCTTGGAATCAGCACACTGGTGTTTCTTAATCCTATAAGCGTGTTTGCACAAAGCCGCCCGTATGAGGGACCGGATGACGCGGCCGGTGATATTGCTGCCGAGCGTGAAGGATATATGAACGGCAACCGGATTTTGCTCTATTTCCAGAACAATACCGAACTGGCGTTTTGGTCGTCGGCAACGGCAAACAGCTCTCAGTGGTCCCGCTGGCCGAATAATTACCAGGGAACCCGGATGCTGGACGGCCTCGCGTTGTTAATCGGGGCCCGGGTGTACATTCAGAACGATACCATTCCGGTAGAGGATCCGGACAGTTATACCGGGAGCGCTCCCCTGGATACGCTGTATTATCTCCAGACGAGCTATCGGGAGGAAATGGATACCAATCCTACCGGAAATATTGAGTGGGGACTTTATCCGGTGTTCGGCTACTTTAATGAATTGAGCGATTATCCCGCCATGAGCAACAAGGAAAGTTCGTGGCCGGCTGTGGGATGGCCATCTCCCACCGGTCCCAAATGGCCGGGCGAGTGGAACGGCCGTTTTGGACGCGGTGTAAAATACGCCGATCTGGAAACCTATTTTGTCGCCAATGACGCCCAGGATCAGGAGTATCTCGGCCCGGAGGATCGGGTCAAATATTATCCGCGGCCCGGTGAATTCATTGGAGATCGTGATCCCAGTGTTACGATTCAGAAAGGTGCACCATGGGGCGGACTGGGACTCCGGGTGGAGGTCAGAGGATTCCAGTGGAATAACCCGCAGGCCCGGGATGCCATCTTCTGGGAATATACCATTGCCAATGTTTCCGATTACGATCTGCCGGAAGTGGCGTTTGGCTATTGGGTGGATAACGGGATCGGTGGGGACGCGGCCGATGATGAGTGGGGGTACTTTGATACCCAGCTCGATATGTCATACTCCTGGGATAATAATGCACTCGGCGATGCCGGGCTCACGCCAGGCATTATGGGGTTCGCCTATCTGGAGAGCCCGGGAATGTCCTTCGACGGAATTGATAATGATGAAGACGGGCTTGTCGACGAACAGCGCGATAATGATGTGGGCGGTTTGATAGGGCCGACTGACGGAATCAACAATTTACAGAAGTTTCTGGAGTTCTATAATCTCCAGGAGAGCGACCTCAAGGAACACTATGCCGGTGACGAAGATCAGGACTGGCAGGATGGCCGGGACCTTAATGATGATGGGATCTACCAGATTACCGAATATCCGGGTGATGATGTTGGCCTTGATGGCATTGGGCCGGCCGAACTGAACTATACCGGTCCCGATCAGGGTGAGGGGAACCATATGCCGGACTTTGTGGAAGGCGTCGGTTGTGAGCCGAATTATAACTTTACCGATGTCAGTGAATCCGATATGGTCGGCCTGACCTCGTTCCGCCTGTTTCCGATCCAGAGCCATGCGTCTGATCACTGGTGGTTCCGCGGCGATCGCTCCATGTGGGAACTGGTAGGCCAGGATTCGCTCATTGAATTCAGTGGCAGTATTGCCAATTTGGTAGAGGTGTTCGCCTCAGGTCCGTTTCCGCTTTATAAGGGATTGACGGAACGGATTTCCATGTCCGAACTTCACGCGTTCGATCCCCTGGCCGGCCTGCAGTCGGACAATCACCACGCCCCGGCCCTGTTCCAGCAGAAGCGGATTGTCCAGGTGATTTATGAGCGAGACTATCGCTTTGCCCAACCTCCGGCAATGCCGACATTGACTGCAACGCCAGGTGACGATAAAGTGATTCTTACCTGGGATAATTTCTCGGATCAGATGACGCGGGATCCGTTTATGGGCAATGTCAACGATTTCCAGGGGTACAAACTGTTCCGAGCCACCGATAAAAAGATGTCCGATCCGGAGGTCATTACCGACGGATACGGTACCCCGACACTGAAAAAGCCGATTTTTCAGTGCGACATCATCGATGGCACATCGGGATTTGCAGATTACGGTATGATTAACGGCGTCGGATATTATCTGGGCTCGGATAATGGCCTTACTCACTATTTCGTGGATAATACTGTCCAGAACGGACGAACCTATTATTATGCGATTGTTGGATACGATTCAGGAGCAGCGAGTATCGGCCCCGGTATTTCTCCGTCACAGAACCGGATAATCATCGATGTGAACGAGTCCGAAGAAGTCGTGAGTATCGGACCGAACGTCCAGATCGTGACCCCGCATCAGCCAGCAGCAGGGTTCGTTGAGGATGAGGTGGAGGCCGTGGAAAATCAGCACGTCGTCGGGACGGGAACCGTCGCAGCTGAAATTCTGGCCGAAGGCAGCCTGAAAAAGAACAACATTTACACGGTGAAATTTGACGTGGATACTCTGCAATCTTACAGTGACTATGGACACGGCCTCGAATATACCAACACAGGATTCCGGGTGTATGATGCCACCGCCGGAAACGAACTGGTGTACCAGGAAAATCCGGACAATTTTGCGTTTCAAAATATCGTGTATAACGATACGTCGGATACCTGGCATATCAAGGAAGGCACTTCAATCTATACCGATGTATTTGATGGGTTGCGGCTGGAGATGACCCTGCCGGTCGAAAAGGCGACCTATAATTTTCAGGAATCCGGCTGGATCACCGGGGCCAAAGCTGTCCGGGTAATGCCATCTGTTGGGGAATCACGGTATTTCCCATGGGATTATGTCATCGAGTTCACGGCAGATGAGGCGGTCTATACCGGGAAGACGACCAATGTCATTGGTGTCCGGGACGCACAAGGGAATCGGATTCCTCGTTCAGAATTGTTGGGCGGCGAGGACTTTAGTTTCCGGGTGATTAATACCTCTTTTACGGACTCCACCGGCGGGTATCCACTCATGGATCTCCTGGTGCGTGATATGAACGAAAACGGTGAATACGATCTTCCGGAGGATCGGGTGTTGGTGGGTGCTCATTCATCGAGCAGTGGACGCTGGGGCGGAACAATTTTAGTGCTCGGTTTTGAGAATACCTCCCTCACCGGGATGCCGGAATCGGGGGACAAGTATTTTGCGACCTTCGAGCGCCCGTTTATAGAATCCGATTCCCTGATGTTTAATGTGGTGTCGAACGATTCTCTGGATGAGGCCGGTTTGAAGGAGAGCATGAAGCAGATTAAGGTGGTCCCCAATCCATACGTAGCAACCAATGCCATGGAGTCGGCCGTAGCCAATTCGGCACTAAACCAGCGCCGGCGATTGCTGTTTACCCATATTCCGGCTCAATGCGATATCAAAATATTTACGGTTAGTGGCGTGTTAGTCGATGAAATCCACGTAAACAACGTAGCGGAAAATGGGACGGCTCATTGGGATATGCTTACCAAGGAAGGGTTGGAGATCGCAGGTGGCATGTATCTCTACCACATTAAATCGACAGCTACTGGTGAAGAAAAAACCGGCAAATTCGCGGTCATCAAGTAGGGAATAACTATGGCTGCAGAGAAAATTGACACGAGACTTACGGGTGTAACTATGATAAGAAAATTTCTTCCGGCGATGCTGATGGTAACACTGGTGTGTGGATTCTTGGCAGAGTATTCTCTGGCCCAAAAGCCGTATCGTGTTGGAACAACCACGGCAAATTTCCTGGAGATTGGGATCGGATCGGCCGGCAATGCCATGGGCGAAGCCTATGTCAGCATGGCCAACGATCTCTCGTCAATCTATTGGAATCCTGCGGGCCTGGCCTTTATGCGGCAAAATGAGGCACAGTTCATGTATCAGCCCTGGTTTGTAGATATCAGCACGCAATTTGTGGGAGCAGCGGTGGTAGTGCCACGGGTCGGGACGATTGCGGCCTCCGTGTTTTACATGGATTATGGAGAAATGGATGTGACAACCCTGGAATACCAGGATGGCACGGGAGAAACGTTCACAGCGAGCGATTTTAACGTGAGTCTGGCCTATTCCCGGAAGTTGGCTGACTGGTTTGCGTTCGGCGCTACCGGAAAATTCATTTCCTCCCAGATTTGGCACCTGAGCGCCAGCGCGATGGCTATGGATTTGGGTGTGATCATCAATACCCACTTTTTATCGCCGACCGGAGCACGGGGCGAGGGAATGCGGATCGGTATGAGTATCTCCAACTACGGAAGCCGGATGCAGTATGATGGCATTGATTTGATTACGCCCATTGATATCCGTCCGGACGAAAACGGGAACTACGCCGATGTACCGGGCCAGTATCGGTTGCAGGGCTGGGAACTCCCGCTGATCTTCCGGCTGGGAACTTCCTATGACCTAATTCGGACCTCGAATAACCGGGTTAGCCTCTCCGTGGATGCGCTGCATCCGAATAACAATTCCGAATCCATTAACGTCGGTGCACAATACGAATTGAATATCCCGGCTACCGGACGCTTTTACATCCGTGGCGGATACAAATCGCTGTTTATGGTGGATTCCAACTACGGGATGACCTTTGGCGCGGGTATGGAACTGGACTTTATGGGCAATACCGGTTTAAAACTGGACTATGCTTATAAAGCAATGAACCTGTTTAATGCGCCGCAAAGCTTTACTGTGGGAGTCGTATTTTAACTGAACGGAATTGAACGGACAGGGTTTATCGCAAATCTATAAGAAGAAACAGTTATAAATTTATGTATAAAAGAGTTGTAGAAATATTGGGTGTAATGACTCTCTTGCTGGTAATGAATCACTGCACGGAATCCGTGTCCTATCAGGAGAGTGAACCGGATGAGACCGTACTTGTGCACATCGGCGAAAAGTCGATTTCTGTGAACGAGTTCATCCGCCGGGCTGAATATACCATGCGTCCCGACTATTGTATACGGGACAACTACGTCCATAAGAAGATCGTATTGAATTCATTAATTGCCGAGAAACTGTTCGCCATGGAGGTGGGAGAGGAGAATGAACTGGCAGAGAACGAAGAGTTTCAGGCATTCCTGAAGGGGCGCCGGGAACAGGCCATGCGCCAGTGGCTCCAATATGTCGAAACCGGACAGGATCCGGATGTGGATTCCAGTGAATTCCGGACGGTGTACTCCCAGGCCGGACGAGTCTATTCTGTGCAATACCTGAATATTCCCGGCGAGGAATATAGGGAGACATTGGCTCAGCGAATCAGGAAGAACGGGGAACTCACAGAGGTATATCAGGAATTATTTGGTGGTGCGGAAATTCCGACCAAAGAAGTCTCCTGGCAGGAGGCTTCTGTAAAATCGGTACATCAGGCGTTGTATGGCCAGCCAGTCCAAAGGGGTGATATCGTCGGCCCGGTTAAAATGCAGGAGGGCGTGGTTACGTTCCTGAAGGTGGAGGGCTGGACGGAGCGGAAAGTCATCGACGATCAGGGGATCCGGGATCGGAGAGATTTGGTCAGCCGGCGACTGGAAGGGTATGAAACGGCTGAACGCTTTGATGAGTTTGTCAAAGATATCATGGCTGGGAAGCAACTGGACTTCCAACCGGAAACCTTCTACGCACTGGTCGAGATCTTTGCCCCGGTCTATCTCCGGGATAAGGCAGAAAAGGAAGCGATGGCCAACGCCGTCTTTTGGAACGCCAAACAGGACAAAGAACTCTTCGATTCAGTCAGAGAATCCATAGATAAGTATCTGGATCACCCATTATTCCGTATTGAGGGTGAAGTGTGGACGGTTCGCGATTTTGAGGAGGCCATGAAATCACATCCCCTCGTATTCAGAACTAGGCAACTCAATCAGGAGAATTTCGCTGAACAGTTTCAGCTCGCGATTGTGGATTTGGTGCGCGACCATTATCTCACCCGGGAGGCATACCGGCGCGGATACGATCAGGTGAATATCGTCCGCCGGGATGAAGCCATGTGGGAAGACCAGATGGAATCTCTCTATCACCGCAACCAATACCTGACCAGAGCCGGGTTTTCCGGATCGTTCGGGAATGAATATATGGATGCCATTGAAAACTATTTAAATCCCTACGTGGATGAACTGCAGGAAAAATACGCCAAAGAAATCACAATCAATTTTGATGCATTTGAAAAAATTGAGCTAACCAGCATCGATATGTTTGCCACGCTGGAAAATGTGCCGTATCCGATTGCGGTTCCGAGTTTTCCTGTGTTAACCACCGATCACCAGCTGAATTACGGCAGGAAAGTCCAGTAACATGGCGTACTCCAGTATCACCAATCTGTATCTCAGTAAATTTATAAGGCCCTTTTTCATTATCCTGATTCTTGCCGTCACGCTAGAGGCCAAACCGTACCGTGGTGCAGAATTGCGAACGAATGAGGCATATACATATGGCCGGTTCGCGGTTCGGTACCAATCTGCTCCCGGCGCCGGACAAACCTCGACGTTCTTCACCTATCACGACGGCGGCATCGAATGGAATGAAATTGATATCGAAATCCTCGGGCGATACACAGATGATATTCAGTTTAATGCGATCACTCCAGGACAGACAAATAACGTAAACCATTCCTACACTGAGGATAATCCCCACATTGGGTTCCACACCTATGCCTTTGAGTGGACGCCCGACTATGTGGCCTGGTATATGGATGGCGAAGAGGTTTACCGACAGACCGGTGACCATGTTCAGACTCTGAACCACCCACAGAAGATCATGATGAATATCTGGCCACCCATGTATCCGGGCTGGGTAGGGGAACTGGATCCGGAAATACTGCCGGTATTCGCATATTACGACTGGGTGGAGTATGCCAGTTATACACCGGGAGAAGGCGATATCGGTACTGACAATAATTTTACCCACCAGTGGCACGACGATTTCGATTCCTGGAACCAAACCCGATGGAGTAAAGCCACGCATACCTGGGGTGGAAACAACAGCGATTTTACACCTGACAACGTGGTCTTCAAAGATGGCTACATGATTCTTTGCCTCACGGATGAAACGAATACGGGCTACCAGGATCAAAGTCCTCCAACCATTCTCTGGGCGCGTGGGTACGGTCACCAGGTGACTGCGAAATTTTCGGAGCCGGTGGATTCCACATCGGCTGAGATCGTATCAAATTATTCTATTTCGGGGATCACCGTGTCGGGCGTAGAACTCCAAGCGGACGGGCAAACAGTTGTCTTGTCAACCTCACTTTTGGATGAAACCAGCGACTATAGCTTGGTCTGTTTTAATGTGAAGGATACGCCACCGGGCGATAATAAGTTGCTTGGGGCGAATGTCCCCATTGTGATGAGCGCCGGAATGCAGGCACCGGTCCGAATCAATGTCGGTGGAAATGCACAGGACGAGTTTCTCGGTGATCAGCTCTGGACCCCGGAGGTCGATTATGGGTACGAAGATGGCAGTCCGGCGAGTCTCCCCTCGACATCCGAAATTAGCGGCACCGATCTGGATGCCGTGTATCGGGATGGCCGGCAGGGATTGGTGGCCTACCGAGTTCGGCTTCCCGGAAGGAAGTATACGGTTCGTCTGATGTTTTCGGAGAATCAATACACCGATGCCGCGTGGCGAACGTTTGATGTGTATATCGAAGGAAACCGGGTGGTGGATGACCTTGATTTGATCGAGGCGTCAGCCGCCAAAACGGCATTCGACGTTATCACGGAAGGCGTGACCGTGCGTGATGGGGTGCTGGATATTTTCTTCTCGGATGTTCACCATTCCAAACCTGTGTTGAACGGGATAGAGGTTTTGGAGGAAGAAACATCGGTGAATGGACACTCCCACAACCTCCCGCCAGCGTTTCGGATACAACCGGCGTACCCCAATCCGTTCAATGCGTCAACGACTTTAACCTATTCCCTGGGCTCTGACGGATCCGTGAGTGCTGAAGTGTTTAATCTGCAGGGACAGTCAATGGGAACGGTACTCAATACCCCGGCGGCTCCAGGTGTCCACACTATGCGCTGGAACGCGACGAATCTCGGCAGTGGTATTTACCTGATCCGGATACAGGCAATCGTCGAAAAAAAATTATACTCGAACACTCAAAAGATCGTATTGCTCAAATAGAAATACGTCATTATGTCAACTCCAAATACAGGAAGCACCATGAAGTCACGAAAAATTATGGCAATTGCAGCACTGGCGTTCGCCGTTGCGTTATTATCGTTCACCGGTTGCAGTAACAACGAGGTTATCGGAAAAGATACGGATGACGTTCCGACCTATAAAAATCCGGACGCTTCCGTCAATGATCGCGTTGAGGATCTGCTTGGTCGCATGACGCTGGCAGAAAAAGTCGGGCAAATGGCACAGCCGGATCAGGATTTCCTGGAATCGGACGAGGACATCACAAAGTACTATTTAGGCAGTGTTTTGAGCGGTGGAAGTTCCGATCCACCGAGCAATTCGCCGGAAGCCTGGACAAATATGTACGAACGCTACCAGAAGATGGCCATGAAAACCCGGCTACAGATCCCGCTGGTGTATGGTGTTGATGCGGTTCACGGACATAGTAATGTCATTGGCGCTGTCATTTTTCCGCATAATATCGGGCTGGGCGCAACCCGAAACCCATCTTTGGTAGAAGAAGTTTCGAAGATAACGGCGAGGGAAGTCGCCGGAACCGGAATCACATGGACGTTTGCTCCGTGTGTGGCTGTCCCCAGGGATGAGCGATGGGGGCGGACGTATGAAGGGTATTCGGAAGATCCGGCTCTCGTGGGCGAACTCGGTGCGGCCTCTGTTCGCGGCCTTCAGGGCGATTTTAGTGAAACCGGGAACATTATCTCCTGCACAAAACATTACGTCGGTGATGGCGGAACCGTTGGCGGGCAAGATCAGGGCGATACACAGGTGTCGGAACAGGAACTTCGTGATGTACATCTCGTGCCGTACCGTGATGCAATCGAAGCCGGTACCAAGACTATTATGGCATCGTACAGCAGCTGGAATGGAGAGAAACTTCACGGTCATGCCTATCTCATGAACGACATCCTGAAGGGCGAACTGGGTTTCCAGGGATTTATTATCTCGGATTACCGGGCGATTGACCAGCTGGAGGGCACCTACAAAGAGCAGATCGTCAAATCGATCAACGCCGGCATAGATATGGTGATGATTCCGGACCGGTTTAAAGAATTTATCAGCCTGCTGACCGAATCAGTCGAAGAAGGGGCAATATCCGAAGAGCGGATTGATGATGCTGTTACCCGGATTCTCCGGGTGAAGGTCGAGTCGGGTCTGTTTGAGCACCCGTTTGTTGATCCCTCGCTTTCGGCGGAGATCGGCTCAGATGCTCACCGGCAGGTCGCTCGCCAGGCGGTACGGGAGTCTATGGTCCTGCTGAAAAATGAGGGAGATGTATTACCGCTTTCCAAAGATATCGGCCGTATTCACGTGGCAGGCAAAAATGCCGACGACATTGGAAATCAGTGCGGCGGATGGACGATTGACTGGCAGGGCGGCAGCGGCAATATCACTGTGGGAACCACCATACTGGAAGGGATCCGCCAGGTGGCTGGTGAAGGAACTGAGGTGACATATTCCAGAGATGGTGATGGCGCGGATGGGGCCGATGTTGGTATCGTGGTCATCGGTGAAACGCCGTATGCGGAGGGCGAAGGTGATACACAATCTCTGGCACTGAGTTCGCTGGACGGACAGGCGCTGAACAATGTTCGAAGTGCTGGTATTCCGATGGTGGTAGTTTTGGTATCCGGCCGGCCGATGATTATCGGGCGGGAACTGAACAATTGGGACGCCTTTCTTGCTGCCTGGCTGCCGGGTACCGAAGGCGCCGGAGTCGCCGATGTGATCTTTGGTGACTATAATCCTACGGGAAAACTCTCGTACACCTGGCCACGGACCATGGAGCAGATCCCGATTAATGTAGGCGATGACAATATTAATCCGCTCTTTCCCTACGGATACGGATTAAGCTATTAAGGATTTACCATTGAATATGGGTAACACGCAATCTTCCTGTCAGCATTGGATTGTCCGTGCACAGAGTAAGATTCTGCTGTTCAGCGTGGTGATCATTCTTGCCATCGGATGCAGTAAAAATGGCGTGAGCGCCGAAAATGATGATACGCCAAATGTCGAGTTGGACAATTATGAGCTCATCTGGCAGGATGAATTCTCTGAGGATTTCATCGATCCCCGGAAGTGGAGCCATGAAGTCAACGGGGAAGGCGGCGGTAATAACGAACTCCAATACTACACGGACCGCACCCATAACTCCTATGTAGACAGCGGCGAACTCCACATCGTTGCCCGGCGGGAAACCTATACCGGCGATGATGGAACGCGTTATTTTACCTCAGCCCGGCTGCGTACTATGGGCAAGGGTGACTGGAAATACGGCCGGTTTGAAATCCGGGCAAAACTACCCCAGGGACAGGGGCTCTGGCCGGCTATCTGGATGCTTCCCACCGACTGGGTCTACGGTGGCTGGGCCGCCAGCGGCGAAATTGATATTATGGAGTCGCTCGGTCACGATCCAGACAGGGTCTACGGGACGCTCCACTATGGCGGGCAGTATCCGGATAATGTGCATACCGGAGATTCGTATACGCTCACATCCGGTACGTTTGCCGACAGCTTCCACGTCTTTCGCATGGACTGGGATTCCACGGAAATCCGATGGTATGTGGATGATGAACATTACCAGACCCAAACCCAATGGTATTCCGCGAACGGTGACTATCCCGCCCCGTTTGACAAACGGTTTCACCTGCTGCTGAATGTGGCAGTCGGCGGGGACTGGCCCGGCGATCCGGATGAAAGCACGAATTTTCCCCAGGAAATGGTCGTTGATTACGTTCGGGTCTATAAGCCGTTAGAAGAATAATTTTCTCATTTTACTCCAGAGCAGAACCGGCATTTACTCTCTCCTCTACACCGACAGCCGGTTCTGCCTGTTCGTCTTTTTTGAGAGCTGTTTAGCTACCCGGTTTTTCGTAGACTTCTTTCGCGTCGATCTGAAAAATAGTGCGATCCGGCAAGCTGACGGCACTGAGTCGTTTCCCGTACACACAGCCGGAATCCAACCCGATAACGCCCACCCGCACCAACAACCCTTGTCTCGCCCAGTGACCGAACACAACGAGCTTCTCCGACTCATGCAATTCGTACCATGCCGGATTGTCCGGGTTTTGAAGGTCTTCTCCATATCCGTCCCAGGTCCGGATGTTGGTCAGGATCTCCGGAGATACTTGGGAGGGATGTTTCCCCGGTGGGATCCCCGCATGTACAATGAGCGCGTCTTTCGTTTCGATGTAGAGCGGCAGGTTCCGCATCCAGTCCACCCAGTGTGTGTGTTCAGTTCCGAGTTGGCGTTTGACTTCTCGGAAACCTGATGTCTCCCGATAATTCCCGTCCATGTATTCGATAAATGCCAATTCGTGATTGCCGAGAATGACCTCGGCGCCCATCTCCTGCACATATTTTAGTACACCGAGCGAATCCGGTCCCTTGTTGATGAGATCACCGACGAAAATCAGCCGGTCGTCCGGGGAAGGCGAAATTTTCTCGATCAGACCCCGGAGTTCATCGATGCAGCCGTGGACATCTCCCACGACCACGGTTCTGGCCGATGTTGAATTAATGAAGGTATCTTTTCGGTTCATATCCAGAAATGTACCAACCGAATGCGGGGATGGAAAGCGACCTTCGGGGTTTGAGTTAATCGCTGAACCCGAGATAACCCCGACATCTTTGCGTGAGATTACAATGAATGCGGCCAGTGAAATCCTGCATTCGCAGGATATTTGGCACGCTATCTCGGTTCCGTACCCTCGGCAAATTCTTTGAACAGATCCATGTACTTTTGGGACTGTCTTTTAAATGCCCACGGCATGAGAAAGCCATTATATTTCATCGTGATTTTTAAAGCTGCGTAAACGGAAGATGGGAGCGTATTACTTTAATTTGGATTCAGGAAAAAATGGAGGTGTCTTTCTTCCTATTGATGATGATCCCGCTTCTCCACCTAACGACGGTGACCGTAGCTTTGAAACCTTCTACACAACAAAGGAAATATAGTACGGAGTTGGGAATGCTCTCCATCCAGGCCTGCGTAGAATCCCATCAGGGAGAAATCACAGTGAAGGACTCACCGTTAGAGTGCGGTATAAAATAATGTTGCCGAAGGTAGTGGAACTCGAATAATGAATAGTAAATTTTTTCGCGATTGGCTTTTTTCCTTTTGTTGCCTCAAATCAAAAAGTTGTAAAAATAATTTGCAAAGACTTCTAAGTTTTAATACGATGGTATCGGTACAGTAGTAAAAAAGTAATGCATTTTGTTTTCCAAAAGGGGATTGATAGAGTAAGAGGAGCCCCATGTTTCACTATTAGCTGTCAGTGATTAGTTAACTTTATCCCGCCATCCAGAAAACCACGTGTGTGAACCCGTGGATGAATGGTTTTCTGGGCGGGATTCCGCCCAGACTCCGCCAAATGGCGGAGTCAAAGCAGGAACCCCGGCTGTAAAGCCGGGGGGCTCCATTTACATCATCACATTGGCATAGGTAAAAGGTAACGGCAATTATCACTGAGTGTTGTTTTTAGAAAATAATAGATAGATAATTTGTACACCTCGCTGAGAATTACTATGAATTACCTTGGAATCATTGATTTAATACTAGAATTGTTTCGTTTAATACATACGTATATTTTCAATACTCATATCATTACAAAATCGTCTATTTTTATGTGACTGTAGGCATAAAATGTAAAATTGATTGGCTATTTGTTTTCTATATTTTTTACATAAATAAGGTAGAGGCTATTGAATTTAAATATTTTTAAGATCTGTGCATTGATCATGGTGGTTGTTCAGGGGCTCCTCATTCTTAATTGTAATAATAATCCGGTTGGGCCAAAAGAACAACAACCTGGACGCCGAGATTATGTGTGGGAGATCGATACTTTAGAAACCCCCTATAATTTCATGAAGGATATTTGGGGCGCTGCTCCCACTGATGTGTGGGTCGTGGGAGATGGAGGAAGTCGTACTAATCGGCTTTGGCATTTTGACGGCACGGTTTGGGAAGTGTATAACAAAGAACCCATATGGTGCGTTGGAAGAGCGTTACATAGTTTCAGCGCAGACAATATCTGGATGGGAGGCGGGGCCGGGTGGTTAAGTGAAGGAGCGGGTATTTGGCACTATAATGGAGAGGAGTGGAAAGAATTTGATGTGTATAATGTTGAGGAAGCAAATAATGTTAAAATAAATAGTATTCACGGGAAATCTCCAAGTAATATCTACGCCTGTGGAATCATTGCCTACGACCAAGAGTCAGAGGGGAGAGATTCTTTTCGTGGATTTATCCTGCATTATAATGGAAAAAGATGGGCAGAAGTCTACCGTGCTAGTTGGGAATCGCAGTTTTTAGAAATAATTCAAACAGAGCATGGAGTCTATGTTCATTCGTTTGAGAATTGGGAGACAGATACATTTTATAAATTAGCGGGGAGGAACCTCGACACCATATTATCTCGGTCAAACGCTGCAACAATGAATTTAATTGATGGGACCATCTATTTTATGACGAGCAGTAAGAAGATCTACCAAATTGGAGGAATCAATATCCCGTATAAACTATGGCAGACTTTCAATTTGGAAAATTTTAGGTATGAGGTGTATGGAAGGCACAAGGAGGATCTTTTTCTGCGAATGCTTGACGGGGTCGCACATTATAACGGGACTGATATCCAACAATTATATACATTCCCGGAACAGTCTCAGGCACGTATCATGTATGAACCAATGATTTTTAAAGAGGATGTATTTTTTACAATCAGGGACCCTTCTTTGGGGGTAATATCTAACATGATCCTGCACGGTAAACTACAAGAAGACAAGGAGGACTAAGGCTCGGCAGTAAGAAAAAAATGACCGGGGCATTGATTGGTGCACCGCCCCGGTCGACAGAATAGCCCGTGCAGGTTGGCGCCCTGTCACGAATACAAGAACTACCGTGTAAGTCCCATATAACCGGAGTCAACGCATGTTTCGTAAGATGCAACGCATTTTCTTTTTTCTGCTACTTATGCTCCTTAGTCTAATCTGGAGCTGCAAAGACAACCCCGTCACGCCAAAGGAGTTAGAACCCGGCCGGCGGGACTATATCTGGACGGTGGATACATTGGAGACGCCGTTTAACACCGTTCGGACTGTGTGGGGGAGTTCACCGACAGACGTCTGGGCAGTGGGACCCGGAGGGTCCAGAAAAAACCGGCTGTGGCACTATGATGGCACGGGATGGACGGTGTATAACAAGGAAGAGATTTGGTGTGCCGGCCAAACCCTGCATGGCTTCAGCGCCGATGATATCTGGATGGGGGGGCAGGCCGGCTGGCTGAGTGAGGGCGCGGGTATATGGCATTACGACGGAAGCGAGTGGCAAGAGGACTACGTATTTGATGTAGAAGAAGCATCCATTGTCTTAATATTCGATCTCCATGGAAAATCCCCGAATGACCTGTATGCGTGTGGTGTAATCGGATATGCACAGGAGCAAAAATCAACGAACCGGGGCTTCATTTTACATTACAATGGTAAAAAATGGAAAGAGGTGTATCGAGCGACATGGGAATCTCAGTTTTTAAGAGTTATTCAATCAAAAAATCACGTGTATATCTGGGCGTATGAGCATGGGGACACAGATACCTTTTATGAGATAAAAGAAAGTAAATTGGATACGGTGTTTTCCCGGCGCAATACAATAGCATTCATGAATTTAATTGATGAGAGGGTGTACTTTACGGTACGCCATAAAGTCCATTTAAATATTGACGACACCTTCCAACCGCAATGGACGTTTCCTGATGAAAATTTTGGCTATCAGGTCTGGGGCAGGCATTCCAAAGATGTGTTTGTCAGGATGTTAAATGGCGTTGCACATTATAACGGAGTGGATACCAAACAAATATATACTTTTCCCCCGGAATCCCAGGCACGCCTCTATGAACCGATGATTTTCAAGGATGACGTCTTTTTTCCCATGCGCGACCCTTCCTTAGGGGTAATCTCAAACATGATCCTACACGGAAAACTACAAGAAGACAAGGAGGACTAGGCCCGGCAGAAAGGAAAAAAATGACCGGAGCGGTGATTGGTGCACCGCCCCGGTCGACAGAATAGCCCGTGCAGGTTGGCACCCTACTCGGCAATCCAAACGGATTGCTGCGGCTTTTCTGTATTTAGTGTAAAAAGAAACCGTTCAAAAACAAAGGAGATTTGTCATGAAACGTTTTTGCACAGGAATATTGCTTTCGTTGTTTTTTGTCGGAAGTGCATTTAGTCAGTATTATGTGACAAAAACAACAACCTTGAATCCACCGTTAAAAAGTGCTGCACGGATAATCGACGATGAGGGGACTTCATATACGTATAGTACTGGTACTGGCAACTTAGGAAAGGAATCCGGAGAGAATATAGTATACCGATCATATATCGAATTTAACCTGTTCTTTAGCGACATTCCCGATATCGCTGAAATTGAAGAGGTCACAGTTGTCTACTATATGTATTCCGATACTGATGATCATTCCTTCAGGTTAACTAAACTCCCTGATGCCGAAACCGGACCAGGGGATTTATGGGTATCGGTAGATGATGGAAGCAAATTGGAAGAGACCTTACCGTATATGACGGGTGGTAATGACTCGAAAGTCTCAACATCCATCAGAGATGAGCTGGACAACTTAGTCGATGAAAGTGGGACTTTATACGTAGGTGTGATGTCAAATAATGAGGGCTCCAATAATTCGAAAGTTGTAAACCTGTCAATTTCCCTTGAAGTCGAATACACCTATGACGCCGAACTCAACCTGACCGCCATGAACGATTTTGATGGGCAATACAATGGAGGCGAAATCGGGGTGGGTGTGAATTCCGGGCCAATGACGAGAGAAGATAGTCCATATTATTTTAACGATCGATTAATCAAAGAAGGCGATAGAATCGATTTCAAAGCCTATGACAACCAGGACTGGGACGGGAAAACGTACTTCTTTAATGATACAGAATACGGAGAATATAGTAGTTGGTGGGATAAAGAAAGACCTGGCGGCGCTCCTACGCGCGAAAGTGATTACCAGGCTTACACCACTGACCCGCTCACCTTAGAGGATGACGGGGCAACGTTCACCGCCCATCTGGTCACTACTGACTACACAACCAGTGGTGCAATTACGAGCGACGAAACCTGGTTCACGCCGAATACTCTCACCGGTGATGTGGGAATTGCATCCGGCGCGACACTCACCGTGCTGGGAACCACGGTTGAAGCTCCCAGTGGTGTACAAATAAATGTGAGTGGAACACAAAATTCGGTAGCGAAGTTAAATGCCTTTGATGCAACATTCAGAGCAAGTAGTAGTTCATGGGGCGGTATTAGATTTAACGAGTATAGTGACGGATTAATTGAAGATTGTGAAATTTCTGATGCCAGTAACTCAGCGGTGTCAATCTATGATGCCTCACCAGAAATTGATGGGTGTACAATCGATGGTAGTAATACTGGGATCTTTGTGTCTGGGAGCAACGCCAATCCCCGAATCGAATATAATGATATTACCATGGACGGTGGAGGATCCGTCTATTTTACAAACTATGGAAGCAATTCATATTTTGTAGGGAATGAACTAAGGGCTCCAGATGGTTGGGGAGCCATTACTGTGTTCAATGGTGCCGTCTTGTCAGGTGTACGATATAATTACCTGGTTGATGGTTATTACCAATTATATGTAAATAACTCAAGCACAGCGAATTTACATAATAATTATTGGTGCGAACCCAATGGGTATACTACTGCCAATATCTACGCGGCGGATTACTCTACGGTTGATGCTGACCATAACTATTTTCCAGATAATAATCCGCAGGTGCTATACTACAATTCGACCGTGGATTATTCTTATTATGGTTCGTCGAATTACGTATGTGGAACTTTAGGAAAACGTGCTTTGAACGAGGAGGGTGATGCCACAGAAACTTCTGATTCTGAATCTGTTACGGAATCTGCCGATTTAAATAAAGGCTGGAAGGCATTCAATGAACGGAAATTCCATGAAGCTCTGCAAATCTTTAAAGGTGTGTTAGCTTCATCGAAAAATAAGACAGCCTCAACCCAAGCCATCCAGGGACTAGCCCATGCATTTACAAATACTAAAGATCAGACGGCCCAAAAAATACTCCTCAGATTGGCTGAAAAACCGGGTCCCCTCCAGCCGGCCGCTCTGATGGCTATGGTTCATGTATATCGGGTATTAGGAAACAAAGATGCTGCTCTACGAACTGCCACCAACCTTTATAAAAAGTTCCCGGAAACCACCCAAGCAAATTTTGGGCGCAAAGCGGCTCTCTACCTTCTTTGGGAAATGGGGCGGAACGAGGAGGCGGCAAACCTTTTGAATACCATAGAGGTTGAAAATGAATGGGAAATTGTAGAATTGGCTGGTAATATCTTTTTCTTAGTTGGAATTCGGGGAAAAAGAGAGAGGTTCCTCAACTGCCCATTGGTTACATTTGAATGGGAAAATTCAATCACCAAGTTCAGGAGGAACCTCATGACAAAGATATCTCAAGACGAGTCAA